>JAEWKB010000028.1 GCA_023386255.1 Bacteroidota bacterium | reverse complement strand
GAAGTTGTCTTCTACCTCAAAAGTGATAGTGTCAGCCTTTGCCATCGCCACAAAGTGACTGATTGAAGGAAAGTATGTAGGGTGGAGGAGGATGTGCATTCGAAAGTTTGTTGGTTGTTGTTTGATGTTAAGTTGGCTGTAGCATAACAGTAATGATGCTATACCTGGCTTAACTGATGTTTTCTTAAACTATTAATCTTGTTAGTAATCGCTTCCAGTGCAGTTCGCGAAGAAATATAATCGTGTTCTGAAACCTATCCTAATTCATAACATATAATTAATTGGTTTAAAACTTCGATAGCTGAACTATAAGCCATTGTAGAAAAATGTGCTTTTTCCTTATATGAGAGTCTTGATGTTCCTTCTGCAATATTAGAACAGATTGACACTGAAGCGCGCCTCAATTGTGATATTAATCCAAATTTTTCTGTTTCGGGAAATGAAGATGTGACTTGATAAATTTTTTTAGTAAATTCTTTTGATATTACCCAAACGTCAAGTTTTTCAAACGAATATTTATGCATGTCCTGTCGCCTTAACATCAAACTACAAACGACTAACTATCTGCTTTTTTACGTTTGCGGAAGTAATCAAAGACAAACCATCCGGCAAGTAAAATCACGAAATACTTAAAGTAAGATACAGGTTCTCCGTCTCCGCCCACAGTTGTAAATACCCTGTCCCAACGGATTTTCTTAGTGAAGTTCTTCCACGTCTCGGTCTGGTCGGTGCTCCACCATACAAATACAGCTTTGCCCACTATGTGATCTTCAGGTACAAAGCCCCAGTAGCGGCTGTCCAGCGAGTTGTGGCGGTTATCACCCATCATCCAGTAGTAGTTTTGCTTAAAAGTATAGGTGGTAGCGGCTTTCCCGTTGATAATGATCTGGTCGCCATTCACTTTAAGGTCATTATTCTCATATTCACCAATAATTTTTTCATAAAGTGGCAGGTTCTGCTTATTGATTGCTACTGTTTTGCCTTCCTCAGGTATATAGATAGGGCCCATATTGTCGCCATTCCATGGTGCGCCTTTAGGGAATATGCCAGGATCAGTAGTCGGTTGAATATTTCTAACAACAGAAACAATTCCGGGATTCTGCTTTAGGCGTTCTGCGGTTTCATCAGTTAAAGCCCTGAAGCTATAAGTATTAGTTCCAATCTCTCCAAAACCGTCTGTGATCTTCAATTCTTTAATTAAATAGGCAGGATTTAATCCGCTTCCGTCGGTAGTAACAGTATAGCTAAACTGTGGCTTTGCCCTGTCTGACAGCTGCAATACTTTACCATCTACATAAACAACTCCGTCTTTAATAGATACATTATCGCCCGGTGTACCCACGCAGCGTTTTACATAGTTGGTGCGCTTATCAACAGGTTTGCGTAAACCCACCGTAGTACGGTCGTTCATGTTGGTAGTAGTATCAGCAGGCCAGTTGAATACAACAATATCATTTTTCTTTACCTCGCTAAAGCCCGGCAGCCTGAATGACGGCAGCTGCGGCCAGTTTGTGTATGACCTTACATTTAGTACAGGAATAGTATCGTGCACCATAGGGAAAGCTACGGCAGTTTTAGGCGTACGTGCCCCATAATGCACCTTGCTTACAAAAAGGTAATCGCCTACCAGCAGGGTTTTTTCTAATGAAGAAGAAGGAATGTTGAAGGGCTGGATAACATAGGTGTGAACTATAGTTGCTACAACTACAGCAAACAACAGTGAGCTTATAGTATCGCCGGTTTTACTTGGCGGCTGTAGGCTTCTGTCGGGACCTACATAATCAGCAGTTCCTGCATAATTTATGTAATAGATGTACAAGCCAAATGTAACAATACCCAAAATGGTATCAGTAGTGGAGTTTTTGCCGAAACTCCTTAGGGTTTCTACCCATACTACCGGAAACATAATAAGGTTTACTACCGGAATGAACAGCAGGATTACCCACCACCACGGCCTGTTGATGATTTTCATCAGGATGATGGCGTTATAAACAGGTACTGCGGCTTCCCATGGTTTTCTTCCCGCTTTTTGGTATAATTTCCAGGTGCCTAAAAAATGGATTACCTGTACAGCCAGGAAAAATAATATCAATTGGTCAAGTGTCATCTTTTATATTTTTCTAAATAAGTATTATTTGTGCGAAAAATGTTACTAGAGGCCCAGTACATCTTTCATGGTATAAATGCCTTTTTTTCCTAAAAGCCACTCGGCGGCTATCACGGCACCCAGTGCGAAGCCTTCACGGCTGTGTGCTGTGTGCTTTATTTCAATGGCATCAACATCCGAATCATACGTAACAGTGTGAGTGCCGGGCACGCCCTCTACACGTTTGGCATCAATAAATATTTCATCTTCTTTAGGGTTGCCTATTGCCCAGCTGGAGTAGTCGCTGTGGTTAATAATCTCTTTGGCAAGTGTAATGGCTGTACCGCTGGGCGCATCCAGTTTTTGCGTATGGTGTACTTCTTCCATCGAAACTTTGTACTGTTTAAGCTTACCCATCATTTTAGCGAGGTGTGCATTCAGCTCAAAAAATATATTTACACCAAGGCTAAAGTTAGAACCGTAAATAAACGCTCCGTTTTTTTCCTCGCACAGCTGTGCCATGTCATGGTATTGTTCAAGCCAGCCCGTAGTGCCTGATACTACCGGGATGTTACCGTTAATGCAGGCAGATATATTGCCCACAGCTGCATCGGGTACGCTGAAGTCAATAGCTACATCGGCATTTTCAAGTCCGGCAAAAGTATCATGGCTATCTTTTCTCAGTACAATCTCGTGTCCGCGCTCCAGAGCAATACGCTCTATCACTTTACCCATTTTGCCGTAACCTAAAAGTGCTATTTTCATGCTGTGTTAGAATTGGTAGGTGAGGCTAAGCCCCAAATTGTGTTTGTAGTCAATGCTGTTTTGCTGCAGTTGCGGCCTTAGTGTAAGGTTCTCATCTACATTGAATTGCGTAAGGTGTGCATCAACGTTAGCATCAACAATATTCAGCAGGTAAATGCCTACGGTAATTAACATGGAAAGGTCCCTGTTCTTTTGGTGGAACCGCTGTCCGCGAATAAGGCGGTCATTATCAAGGTTTGCCAGCTCACCGGTTACGTCACGTCCTGCCAGTTTGTCTTTATAAGCATCACGATAGCGATGGTATTCTCTGTTGTTCCAGCTGTAGTAGTAAAGGCTTAATGCCATGCCACCATAAACCAGAGGTACCTTCCAGTAACTTTTGTTATAAACCTGGCCCAGGCCGGGTACTATGGCCGAATAAAACGCCGCCTTTGAAGGCGCAAGCGGATCTATAGTGCGTGGTTTTGCGGTAGTGGCAACACTATCCTGGTGAAACCTAATATCCTGCGGTTCATTCTGTGCTGATAGAGAGCCACAAAATAACGTGAGGGTTAGTATGAAGAATAGCTTTTTCACTAACCCTGTATAAGTTTAAGGATGCGGTTAAAATCTTCTTCTGAGTGGAAAGGGATGGTAATCTTGCCTTTGCCTTTGCCATCTACCTTAACATCAACCTTAGCGCCAAAAAAATCTGTTATGGTTTTCTTTTGGTTGTCTTCAACTTTAAAGGCAGTTCCTTTTACAGCTTTGGCAGGCGCAGGTTTAAGGCTTTCCTGATAGTTTTTAACCAATGCCTCGGTTTCACGCACCGAAAGGTTGCCGCTCACTATCTTCTGGTAAATTTCTGCCTGTGCATCGTGGTCTTCAATATTGATAATAGCGCGGCCATGCCCCATAGTAATAAATCCGTCACGAATACCGGTTTGGATAATGGGGTCAAGCTTAAGCAAGCGCAGGTAATTGGCTATTGTAGAACGTTTTTTGCCCACGCGGTCGCTCATCTGCTCCTGCGTAAGCTGTATTTCGTCCATAAGGCGCTGGTAAGACAATGCAATCTCTATAGGGTCAAGATCATGGCGCTGGATGTTTTCAACCAATGCCATAACAAGCGACTCATTATCGTTAGCTATGCGTATGTAGGCCGGAACGGTTTGCAGCCCGGCTAATTTAGAGGCACGCAAACGGCGCTCGCCCGATATAAGCTGGTACTTGTTATAGTCAAGCTTACGTACCGTAATAGGCTGTATTACGCCAAGTTCTTTTATAGATGTACTAAGTTCCTGCAGCGACTCCTCGTTAAAGTTGGTCCTGGGCTGGAACGGGTTTATTTCTATAGCATCAATTTCAAGCTCAATAATATTGCCTACTACTTTATCAGCATTTTTATCCTCAACCGATTTAATATCGTTCTCCGGATCTTTTAATAATGCAGATAATCCTCTTCCTAATGCCTGCTTTTTTATTGCTTTTGTCATGTACCTACTGGTGTGTTTTTCTTTATTATTTCTTCGGCAAGGTGCAGGTAATTGGTTGCGCCTTTGCTGGTTGCGTCATAATTGATAATGCTTTCGCCAAAGCTTGGCGCTTCGCTCAGTTTCACGTTACGCTGTATTACGGTTTCAAAAACCATATCGTTAAAATGCTTCTGCACTTCTTCTACTACCTGGTTTGACAGGCGCAGGCGCGAATCGTACATGGTGAGCAGCAAGCCTTCTATATCTAACGCAGGATTGTGTATTTTTTGTACGCTTTTAATAGTATTTAAAAGTTTTCCTAAACCTTCAAGGGCAAAATATTCGCATTGAATTGGTATTACAACCGAGTCGGCTGCGGTAAGGGCGTTAAGCGTTAAAAGGCCAAGTGACGGCGCGCAGTCAATAAGGATATAATCATATTTATCTTTTATAGGCTCCAGTGCCTGCTTAAGCATGTATTCCCGATTTTCCTTATCTACCAGCTCTATTTCTATGGCAACAAGGTCTATGTGCGCGGGTATAACCGATACATTTGGAGCAGTACATTCCACAGTAGCCTCATCGGGTGTGTGGCTGTGCTCCAGTATCTGGTAGGTGCCTATCTCAACCGATTCTACATCAAGGCCTAAACCTGAGCTTGCATTGGCCTGAGGGTCAGCATCTATCAGTAATACTTTTTTCTCCAAAACACCCAGCGACGCTGCTAAGTTAACAGACGTAGTTGTTTTTCCTACACCACCTTTTTGATTGGCAATAGCAATGATTTTACCCATTTATACATGTAAATTTTGAACCGTAAAAATACAATTATTTATGGTATGTGAAAACGGAATTTGTTAACATTATTTAGGCAAAACGAACTGGCCAGAAGCCACTGCTCAATAGTCACAAATCGTGAGTCAATACATTTAATCATGCCTTTGATTCCAGTCAAGCTTTGTTATTCTATTTCCGTTAATTATTACCACAGCTATTTCTCTATGCCCGCCTCTCCCATAATCATCAAGGTTCATTAACGTATAATTTCCATATCTGGTGGTAATTGGATCGTTAGTGTATAAATCATTAAAAAATAAAGGGTTGACAATTTTAATTTCATTGTCGTTAATTTCTCCAATAAAAGTTAAGTCAGAAAGATGAATAAGATATAATACTTTATCATTATAAACAAATGATGAAAATACTTGAACTCCATACCAGTCTAATTTTTTAGTGAAAGCATTCGATTTGTCAGTATAGCCCAGAGCATGTCCATTCACTGTTTTCCCAATCTCATCAACCTTTGCAATTGTCAGTTTGGTTGGGTCAATTATTATTTTTATTTCTGCAGAACCACCACCGTGTCCTAAATGGGCTAAAACATTATAACCTTTTTCATCTTTTATAACAGAATTGGCGCAAGTAGATTCGGTAAAATAAATTTTAGATGTTAATTTTTCAAAGAAATATATTGTTCCTCCCCATTCACCGAAACATTCACCGTACACTATAAATTTATCATCTTCAAATAATTTCGGCTGGTCTTTTAAAGGGAAAGAGCCTTTAAATTTTATCCACTTATTATCATTCCATATAAATATTGAATTACCTGATAGTGCGCCTAATTTGTTGCTTATTATCCAGTGGTATTCAAATATCTTACTATTTAATTTGTTTTCCAATTCGCTATCTCTTTGGAAATTATCAACTTTGTAACAGAAAAATTTACCGTTTTCAGAAAGAGATATTAATGTATTTTGATATATAACCGAAAAGGATTTGGGATAATTTTTTACATGATCCTTTTCATCTTCAGAATCCTCATATATTCCCGAAAAATAAGGATTTTTAATAACTATACGAGCTGTATCAAATGCGATTAGGTTACCAATTGAAACCTGAAATTTCTTCTTATAGGGACTAGTATATATACACTCTTTAGTAAGCTTAACATCTTCCTCAAAAAAATGTCTTTGAAAATGTTCAATAAGTTTACTTTCAAAAATAGATTGATCGGTTTGAGCGTTGCCAAAAATTGAAAATCCGAAAATAAATAAGATTAACAACTGATTTTTCGTCATGGACATGATTATTGTTTAAGTATCTAAATCATGCTACTGGCTCTTCTTCGCTTTTATCATAGCCTCCAGCATATCCCACATCTCATCGGGTATCGCTTCCAGGATGTTGAACTGGCCGGCGCCTTTAAGCCATTCGCCGCCGTCAATGGTTATAACTTCACCGTTTACATAGGCTGAAAAATCAGAGACTAAATACGCGGCAAGATTTGCCAGCTCCTGGTGGTCGCCTACACGTTTGAGGGGCACTTTCTTCGCAAGGTCAAATTTCTCTTTCAGGTCGCCGGGAAGCAGCCTGTCCCACGCGCCTTTGGTAGGGAAAGGGCCTGGAGCAATGGCATTGGTGCGGATGCCGTATTTAGCCCACTCCACAGCAAGGCTGCGGGTCATGGCCAGTACGCCGGCTTTTGCCGTAGCACTTGGCACCACGTATGCCGAACCCGTCCATGCGTAGGTTGTTACAATATTAAGCACTGTAGATGATGCTTGTTTGGTATCTATCCAGTGTTTGCCGAAAGCGAGGGTGCAGTTTTTTGTCCCTTTAAGTACAATATCAATTATAGTATCAAAAGCATTGGCCGACAAACGTTCGGTAGGGGAGATGAAATTACCTGCCGCATTATTAAGCAGCACATCAGCTTTGCCATAAGCGTCGAGAACTGTTTTCAACATATTTTCAACTTCTTCATAATGGCGTACATCGCACTGCACGGCAAGGCATTGCCCACCGGTTTGCTCTTCCAGCTCTTTAGCCGTATTCTGAAGCTTTTCAAGGTCGCGGGAAGTGATGGCTACCTTAGCTCCAAGTTCCATAAAATATTTTGTCATGGCTTTGCCAAGGCCGCTTCCGCCCCCGGTAATTACTATAACTTTATCGGCCAGAGCGTTATCGCGAAGCATTTTATCGGTAAAATTCATAATGGATTTTGCTTAGTTTCCGCTAAAGGTACAAATTTCCTATGAATGCATAGCTTTCATTTCAAG
>JAEWKB010000224.1 GCA_023386255.1 Bacteroidota bacterium | reverse complement strand
GTATAATAAGTACCCCTTTGCCCGCCGCCAGTCCATCAGCTTTTAAAACATAAGGCGGTTGTAATGTGGTAAGGAAATCGCAGCCCTTCTCTACGGTTTCTCTTGTAAAGCTCCCATAAGCCGCGGTAGGTATATTGTTTTTGGTGAGGAATATCTTAGCGAATTCTTTACTTCCTTCAAGTTGTGCCCCGTGTTTAGACGGTCCGATGACAGGAATATCGGCAAGTTGCGAATCTTCTTTAAAAAAGTCATAGATGCCGTGTACTAACGGATCTTCAGGCCCTACTACTACCATTTCTATACCCTCATCAAGCACAAGCTTTTTAACGGCTTTAAAATCAGTAGCGCTAATGTTTACATTTTGTGCTATGGCTCCCGTACCGGCGTTGCCCGGGGCTACAAATAAATTAGTGCACAGAGGGCTTTGTAGCATTTTCCAGGCCAGGGCATGTTCCCTGCCGCCTGAACCAAGTAATAAGATTTTCATTATAGTTAGTTGTGTGTTGTTGTTTAGTATGCTTTGTCTTCGCCTTTAAATATATTGACTACAGTTTGAAATATAATTTTTAAATCCAGCAGAAGCGACCAGTTCTCTATATAAAACACATCATACTTAATGCGGTTTATCATATCTTCATCTGTTTCAATTTCTCCCCTAAAGCCCCTTACCTGTGCCAAACCTGTAATGCCCGGCTTTACATACAGCCTCACAAGATATTTCTTGATTTTGCTGCTGTACATTTTATTTTGAGACCACAGGTGCGGCCTTGGGCCAACTACCGACATTTCGCCTATTAAAACGTTTAAAAACTGCGGCAATTCGTCCATACTTGTCTTCCTTAAAAACTTGCCAAGCCTGGTTACGCGCGGATCATTTTTAGTAACCGATTGCTCGGTCGTCTCGTTAAGGTGCATGGAACGGAACTTATAACAAAAAAATTCCTCTTCATTAATTCCCGGCCTGCTTTGCCTGAAGAAAACCGGTCCTTTAGATTCTATTTTAATAATTAATGCAAGTATCGGCGTAAGCCATGATAAGACAAATATGATTACAAATAGTGAGAAGACAATATCAAAAAGACGTTTAACTGCTTTTTCTATTGAACCATGCAAAGGAGTCTTGCGAAGGGATAGCACGGGAAACAATCCGTAATAATCTACCTTCAGGTTTTTAGACAGTATATCCTTAGTATCCGGAATAAACTTTATAATCTTGTTGTGTTCATCGGCAAACTCAACCAGCTCCTTTAGCTTCAGATTAGTTATTTCTGAAAGGGAACAGTATATATCATCAATATTTTTTTCCAGCACATACTCCTTAAGCTCAGTAAGGTTACCTGCTACATGGGGATTTTTCTTGTCTGAAAAAAACCCAAAGAAGCGGTACCCGTAATCAGGCCTTGAGTAAAAAAGCTCTTTAAGCCTTATAGCTTCGGGCGTATAGCCTATTATAACAGTGTTCCTAAAATTACTGCCGGTAACTATACGGTAGCGTTTTAAATAATAAAAGAGCAAGAACTTAAAAACAGTGATCATTACAAACGCACTCCCAACAAAATTGGCAATAGCCTTACCGCTAAACAGGGTTTCTTTAGCGAAAGGAAAGAAGGCAATAACAATAAGTAAAAAAAGTACAGCCTGCTTTATCAGTTTTGATATTATTGCTACAGGGGTTGTATACCGGTACACTTCATAAAAACCAATAAAATAGGCCAATACAGCCCAACTGATTATCTGATAAACCTCATAAAACAGGAAATTGACATTTAACTCCCTAAAGAAATACACAGGTAATACAGAAATGGCCACAATATCAAATAAAATACTGATTGGCCTGATGTACTTTGAATATCTTCCCCTGCCGGATAAAACCATTTTAGTGTATAAATCCTGAAAAATCTTTGTGCTCTTCCTTCAGTAGTTCTTCAGAAGATAAAGATTTAAAATATTCATAAGTTATTTTCATACCTTCAGCACGGTTTACCTTCGGTTCCCAGTCAAGCAATGCTTTTGCTTTGGTAATATCCGGCTGCCTTTGTAATGGATCATTAACAGGCAGTGGATGATAAACAACTTTTTGGTTCGTGCCGGTTAATTTGATTATTTCTTCGGCAAAATCTTTTATGGTTATTTCATCAGGGTTTCCAATATTAACAGGGTATGGGTAGTCTGAATGCAGAAGCCTGTAAATACCCTCTACCTGATCATCAACGTAGCAAAATGAACGGGTCTGCATGCCATCACCAAATATGGTTAAGTCTTCACCACGCAGAGCCTGCCCTATGAATGCAGGAATAACACGGCCGTCATTAAGCCTCATCCTTGGGCCGTAGGTGTTAAATATCCTTACTATCCTGGTCTCAACACCGTGGAAGGTATGGTACGCCATGGTTATAGATTCCTGAAAACGTTTAGCTTCGTCATATACGCCACGCGGGCCTATAGTGTTTACATTTCCATAATAATCTTCGGTTTGCGGGTGCACAAGCGGATCTCCGTACACTTCAGATGTTGATG
>JAEWKB010000199.1 GCA_023386255.1 Bacteroidota bacterium | reverse complement strand
GAGGTAATGTATCAGTACACATCGGGCGCTTTTGCCAACAAAGTCTTGCCTGTAGTAAAGAATGGTGTGGGTGAGTTTGGCTTGGTATTGGGAGCTAATGCCAAGGGTACTTTAACCATATTTGTAAATAAACAACCTGTGGCCGCTTATAAGCTGGTTAATCAGTAGCAGTAATAGCAGCAAAGTCTAATAATCCAAAAATCTAAGAATCTAAAAATCTCAGTTGGCATCCTTTTTGCCTTATCTATACATATGAAAATTACAGTTCTTAACTTCAATAAATTTCTTTTGCTGCTGCTGTTCATGGGGATTAATGCCTTTTCACAGGACTATGCAAAAGTAGACAACATAGTAAAAGCCTATCCAAAATCGTTTACAGCCATTGATAAGCTTTCCGATAAAATAAACGCTGACTTTAAACAGGATGATGAAAAGGCCAGGGCAATATTTACATGGATAGCCATTAATGTAAAATATGACCTTGCCGCTTATAATATTACTGAGCGTCCCGTTGCTTATTCCTTCCGCACTCAGGAAGAAAAGCTGGCTAAGGAGCGTAAGTTTAAAGACGACCTTGCCCTTAAAACACTAAAGTCTAAAAAAGGTGTGTGCCAGGGTTATGCCACTTTATTTGAGAGCCTTGCTCAAAGGGTAGGGCTGGAAGCTGTCATTATTCCGGGTACATCAAAATCGCACCCTACGCACATTGGCAAGCAGCCCGGCGCGAGCGACCATGCCTGGAACGCAGTGAAAATTGACGGCCAGTGGAAACTGCTGGATGTTACCTGGGGTGCCGGCACTGTAACAGGCAGTCCGCTTGAGTTTGCCTTCAGGTTTAACGACGGCTATTTTTTAACCGATCCTGAGGTTTTCGTGCTGAACCATTACCCTGATGATGAGAAATGGCTGCTTACCAAGGCCACTAAGGCTGACTTTGCTTCTTTCCCTCTCTATTATGGGAATTACATACTTGGAGGATATGAGTTCATCAGCCCGGTTACAGGTACAATAAATAACGCAAAAGCCACTTTTGTACCTGTACGGATAAAGAACCTGAAGCCTGGTGATAAGGTAGCGTATGCCTTTACAAAGAACAGAATTTTTAAGAAGTGCAGTTAAAGGAAAATGCAGGTGTAGCCGAATTTGACGTACCGGTAGACAGCAGCATGTCGGGCTATCTCACAGTTTATATAAATCAAAGATCTGTAGCTTCTTACAAGATAAAATAGATTTAATTAGTTAGTGCAGTACTATTGCCGGATGTTAAGATAAACTTAATAAGTTTCTTTACATCCGGCTTTCGTATTTTATGGATATAATGTAAATTAGCGCAAAATCCATAAAAACATATGCTGGAGCAGAATCAGTACACTGAAGATAACATCCGTTCACTCGACTGGAAGGAGCACATCCGCATGCGTCCCGGTATGTACATCGGGAAGCTGGGAGATGGGTCTTCACCCGATGATGGTATCTACATCCTGCTGAAAGAGGTGATAGACAACTCTATCGATGAGTTTGTAATGGGTACAGGTAAAACCATTGAGGTTACCGTAAAAGACAAAACCGTTACAGTGCGCGACTTTGGCCGTGGCATTCCGCTGGGCAAGGTGGTCGATGTAGTGTCGAAAATGAACACAGGCGGTAAGTACGACTCTAAAGCCTTTAAAAAATCAGTCGGGCTAAACGGTGTGGGTACCAAGGCGGTGAACGCGCTGTCTAATTATTTCAGGGTTGAGTCGGTAAGGGACGGGCAGCTTAAGGCCGCCGAATTTAATGCAGGCGAGCTTACCAAAGAGGAAGACCTTGTAGAAACCACTAAGCGCAAGGGTACTAAAGTAACCTTTGTTGCCGATGATTTAATCTTTAAGAATTACAAGTACCGCAACGAGTACATCATTAAAATGCTCAAGAATTATTGTTACCTGAACACCGGGCTTACAATAATTTACAACGGCGAAAAATATTATAGCGAAGAAGGGCTGAAAGACCTTCTAGCTGAGACAATACACGAAGAGGACAGGGTTTATGACATTATCCACCTGAAGGATGATGACATAGAGATTGCCATGACCCACAGCAAGACCCAGTACAGTGAGGAATATTATTCCTTTGTGAACGGGCAGAACACTACACAGGGCGGTACCCATTTAGGGGCGTTTAGGGAGGCAATTGTGCGCACCATCAAGGAGTTCTACAACAAGAACTTTGAAGCGTCAGATATTCGTAAATCCATCGTGAGCGCCATAAGCGTGAAGGTAGAGGAGCCGGTTTTTGAATCGCAGACCAAGACCAAGCTTGGATCGACTGAAATGGGCCCGGGGCTTACAAGCGTACGTACGTTTGTGAACGACTTCATCAAGAACAAACTTGACAACTTCCTGCACCGCAACCCAGAAGTAGCTGATGCGTTACTAAAGAAGATATTACAGGCCGAGCGTGAGCGTAAGGAGCTTTCGGGTATACGCAAGCTCGCGCGTGACAGGGCAAAAAAAGCCAGCCTTCATAACAAAAAGCTGCGCGATTGCCGGGTGCACCTTACCGATGCCAAAAACCCGCGAAGCCTGGAGAGTACGCTGTTTATCACTGAGGGCGATTCGGCTTCCGGTTCTATTACAAAGTCAAGAGACGTTAATACGCAGGCGGTATTCAGCCTTCGTGGTAAGCCATTGAACTCGTATGGGATGAGCAAGAAGATTGTGTATGAGAACGAGGAATTTAACCTGCTGCAGGCCGCGCTTGACATTGAGGAGGAAATGGAGAACCTGCGCTACAACAATATTGTTATAGCTACCGATGCGGATGTTGACGGTATGCACATACGCCTGCTGCTGATAACATTCTTCCTGCAGTTCTTCCCTGAGCTTATTAAAGAAGGCCACCTGTACATTTTGCAGACGCCGCTTTTCCGCGTACGGAATAAAAAAGAAACAATATACTGCTACAGCGAGGAAGAGCGCAGGGCAGCTATTGAGAAGTTAAAAGGTAAACCTGAAATAACCCGATTTAAAGGTTTGGGTGAAATATCGCCGGATGAGTTTAAGCACTTCATTGGGCAGGACATAAGGCTTGACCCGGTAATGCTCGATAATGCAACGTCAATACAAACACTTTTGGAGTTTTACATGGGCAAGAACACACCCGACAGGCAGGACTTTATCATCAATAACCTGAAGGTGGAGCTTGATGTGGTGGAGGAGTAGTGGCAGTCTCAGTATACAGTGGCCAGTGTTCAATACCGGTAGGCTGTCAGCCTGAGCCTGTCGAAGGCTACAAGTTGATTTTACAATTATTATAATTCTCAAATAATAAAGTTGGATAATACTCAGGACATACGCTGGAAGCAGCGGTTTCAAAATTTTACAAACGCACTTAAGCAGCTAAAAAATGCTCAGGCGTTGAGAAAAGAACGCGCATTTACAGAACTGGAGCTTCAGGGAGTAATTCAGGCATTTGAAGTATCGCAGGAACTTTCGTGGAAGGTGATGAAAGATTTTTTGGAGCATCAGGGTAAAACGGAATTATATGGCAGCCGTGATACAATTAAAGCGGCATTTAACAGCGGTTTACTTTCGAGAGGAGATATTTGGCTTGACACAATAAGAAACCGAAATAAAACCTCACATATTTATGATGAGGAAGAGATTTTGGATATACTGGAAATTATTTTTACCGAGTATTTACCAATATTCACAGAATTTGAAGAGAAAATGAAAACCTATCTGTAATGTTTGGCATTTATCCTGATAGCTACAGGCAAATAATTAAGATTCTTAGTAGTTGCGAATCTATTGAGGAAGTGATCATCTATGGCTCAAGAGCAAAAGGCAATTACAGGGAAGGGTCAGATATTGATATTACGTTGTTAGGAGACGTTTCGGAAAAAGATTTCAGCAAGTTATATAATGATTTGGAAGACAGCTATATTCCATATTTGTTTGATATTTCCATATATAATAAGCTAAATTCCGAAAGCCTGAAAGACCATATTAAAAGGGTCGGAAAAACTTTTTATAAGAAAAGCGTTTATATATAAATGAACGAAGACGAAAATATAAAACCCTTTGAAGGGGAACATTTTTACGAAAAACAGGACAATCCTGAATCAGGCGATACCATTACTAAAGTAACCGGTATGTACAAAGACTGGTTCCTGGATTATGCCAGTTATGTTATACTGGAGCGTGCGGTACCGGCTATTGAAGATGGCTTCAAGCCAGTGCAGCGCCGTATCATGCATTCACTAAAGGAGCTTGATGATGGCCGCTATAACAAGGTTGCCAACGTGGTAGGGCATACCATGCAATACCACCCGCACGGCGATGCTTCTATTGGCGATGCCATGGTACAGATAGGCCAGAAGGACCTGCTGATTGATACACAGGGTAACTGGGGTAACATCCTTACCGGCGATGGCGCGGCGGCTTCGCGTTATATTGAAGCACGCCTTAGCAAATTTGCGCTTGAGGTACTATATAGTCCTAAGATTACCATATGGCAGCTGTCGTACGACGGGCGTAAGAACGAGCCGGTAAATCTTCCGGTAAAGTTTCCGCTGTTGTTAGCCCAGGGCGCCGAGGGTATTGCTGTTGGATTGTCAACCAAAGTATTGCCGCACAACTTTAATGAGCTTATAGATGCTTCCATAAAAGTTTTAAAGAACAAGCCTTTTACACTGTACCCTGACT
>JAEWKB010000105.1 GCA_023386255.1 Bacteroidota bacterium | reverse complement strand
CAATGTGGCGCGGCTCTTCAATAAGCTTCTCCATGTACATACCATCGTTACCGAAAGATGCGGCAGCTTCCTGCTTGGCACTGTCCCATGCTTTTTTAAGCTCTTCCTGCTTCCATACAGCCCGCATACCCTTACCACCACCACCGGCAGTAGCTTTAAGCATTACAGGGTAGCCAAATTCATTGGCAAGTTTTTCAGCATGTTCATAGGATTCTATAAGCCCGTCAGATCCGGGCACGCATGGTACGCCGGCTGCCTTCATGGTAGCTTTGGCCGTAGCTTTATCTCCCATTTTATCAATCATCTCAGGCGAAGCCCCAATAAACTTAATACCGTGCTCACCACAAATTTTTGAGAACTTGGCATTTTCCGAAAGGAAACCGTAGCCCGGGTGTATTGCATCTGCATTGGTAATTTCGGCAGCGGCAATTATGTTTGACATTTTCAGGTACGAAAGGTTGCTTGGAGGTGGGCCTATGCAAACTGCCTCATCGGCAAATTTTACGTGAAGGCTTTCCGCATCGGCAGTAGAATATACTGCTACCGTTTTTATCCCCATCTCCCTGCAGGTACGGATAACACGAAGTGCAATCTCTCCCCTGTTGGCAATTAGTATTTTTTTAAACATCCTCTTTTGAAATTTTAAATTATGAATTTTAAATTTTAAATTCTTTGAATGCGATAATTCAACATTCAAAATTTAGCATTTAAAATTTCAGTTATGATGGGTCAACTAAGAATAAAGGCTGGTCAAATTCTACAGGTGAAGCATCGTCAACCAATACTTTTACAATTTTACCTGATACTTCAGACTCGATTTCGTTGAAAAGCTTCATGGCTTCAATAACACAAACCACATCACCTTTAGAAATAGTACTACCTACTTCAACAAACACAGGCTTGTCCGGAGACGGTTTTCTGTATAGTGTACCAATTATTGGCGACTTGATAGTTACATATTTAGAAGTATCTTCTCCTCCTGCTGCCGGAGCTGATGGTGTTGCAGGAGCAGAAGGTGCAGATGGCGCCGCCGGGGCTGCTGCCTGCTGCATAGGCTGGCTTACCGGAATGTGCTGAACATAAGTTGTTTCAGGAGCGCCGCTCTCTGTAGTAGTTTTTATGGTGATCTTGAAATCATCCATTTCCAACTTAACTTCTGTAGCGCCGGATCTTGCCACAAATTTGATTAGGTTTTGAATTTCTCTAATATCCATAATTTCCGTTTTTGTTTAGTTTGTCTATGTTATTTTTTATCGTAAGCCCACTTAAGGTAAATTGACCCCCATGTAAATCCTCCACCGAAAGAGGCAAATATAAGGTTATCGCCCTTTTTAAAGCTGCTTTCAAAATCGCTTAATAAAAGGGGGAGTGTAGCCGATGTGGTATTACCGTATTTTTCGATGTTTACAAGTACCTTGGCTTCGTCAAGGCCCATGCGTTGTGATGTGGCATCTATAATCCTTTTATTAGCCTGGTGGCTTATAAGCCAGTCCACATCTTCATTGGTAAGGTTGTTCTTCTGCATTATCCTTTCGCTGATGTCAGCCATGTTAGATACTGCATATTTAAAAACGGTTTTGCCATCCTGGAAAACATAGTGCTTTTTGTTAGCAACCGTTTCTTCCGAAGCAGGCATTAACGATCCGCCCGCTTCAATCTTAAGGTATTCGCGGCCTATGCCATCGCTCCTTAATATTTCATCTATCAATCCAAGGCCTTCATTATTAGGCTCAAACAACGCACAACCGGCGCCATCGCCAAAAATAATACAGGTAGCCCTGTCAGTATAATCTATTATTGAGGACATTTTATCGGCACCTATAAGAAGTACTTTTTTATAGCGCCCCGTCTCTATATAGGCTGCCGCGGTAGACATGCCGTATAAAAAGCTGGAACATGCGGCCTGAAGGTCGTAAGCAAATGCGTTAACCGCGCCAATTTGTGTTGCTACATATACCGCTGTTGCCGCAACAGGCATATCAGGTGTGGTGGTAGCCAGTAAAACAAGGTCTATTTCCAAAGGGTCAAGGCCTGTTTTTGCAATAAGGTTTTCGGCTGCTTTTATAGCTAAGTAAGAAGTGCCTTTGTCTTTATCTTTTAATATACGCCTTTCTTTAATTCCTGTGCGTGTGGTAATCCATTCATCGTTTGTATCTACCATTGTTTCAAGAACTTTGTTAGAAAGTACAAAGTCCGGCACATAGGCGCCCACGGCTGTAATAGCGGCAGTTATTTTGCTCATAAGGATGCTTTTTTCCTCTTTTTAGCCCAAAATGGCTCAAAAAGTGGTGGAAATTACAAAAAAATTATAAAATGCGTTGCAATTAATTGCCTTATTTAATAACAGATTGTATTTAACAAAAAAACTCTCACGCTGTGAGAGTTTTCTCTGTATAAAATAAGATTATTAAGCAACAGCTTCCTGCTTGTCAATAACTACCTGGCCCCTGTAGTACATTTTACCTTCATGCCAGTAAGCCCTGTGGTATAAATGCGCTTCGCCGGTTACCGGGCATGTAGCGATTTGAGGAACAGATGCTTTATAATGTGTCCTTCTCTTGTCTCTTCTTGTTTTCGAGGTTTTTCTCTTAGGATGTGCCATTGTACTATATTATTTATCCGTTAATAGTTTTTTTAATTCGTCCCAGCGGGGATCAGTATTATTTTCTTCTTCTTTATGCTCTTCTTTCGGAGCCAGCTCATTCAGTTTTTCAAGTATTCCGGCATCAAGCGTACCGTCTTTTATTCCGGGATGCACCCGTTTTGAAGGAACCGACAGTATTATCATCTCATATATATACTGCGTAACATCTACCTGGTATTCGCCATGAGGGAGTATGAGTATTTCATCATTTTCATCATTATAGGCATCGCCAAATTTTACTATCAGGTTCAGCTTGCCTTTTATAGGCAGGTCAAAATTTTCATTTGACAGGTCACAAGGCACATTTACGGTACCTTTGTGCTTAAAGCTGAGCTCAAGCATGGTGCTCTTTTTCTCCAAAACAAGATTTACTTTGACATTGACGTCGTTATATTCATCAAACTCAAAGTCATCAAAGAACGCTTTATTAATCTGAAATTCAAACTGGTGCTTCCCCTGTTTTAACCCTGCAAACGGGATTAAAAATTCTTTGTTCACTTTCATTTCCAGTATGATTTTATGTTCTCAAAACCGCTTTTGTACTTCTACGCACTGCAACTCATGTTGTTACAACAGTTTTGAGCGTGCAAAGATATAAAATAATTGCAATTACAAAGCTGTTATCAACATTTTTTTGTTTACAACTGCTTTTCTTTAATTTTTAAGGGATTGCGCGTCAATTCACTGTACTCCGCCCTGTTATGGAATACATCCAGCGCCAGGTAAACTGCCTCTTTAAAAGAACTATGGTTGGCCTGTCCTTTGCCCGCAATTTCATAAGCCGTTCCATGGTCGGGTGATGTCCTTACCGCATTAAGCCCGGCGGTATAGTTCACGCCATTGCCAAATGACAATGTTTTAAAAGGGATAAGCCCCTGGTCATGATAGGCAGCTATAACGGCATCGTACTTTTCATACTGGCCGCTCCCGAAAAAGCTGTCGGCTGAGAATGGCCCAAAAACAAGCACACCTTCTTCAAACAGCCTTTTTAGCGCCGGCTTCAGCACAACATCATCTTCCTTGCCTATCACCCCGTTATCACCACTGTGCGGGTTAATACCTAAAACTGCAATCTTCGGTTTACTGATCCTGAAATCCTGTTTAAGCGATTTATTTATGGTGATGAGCTTCTTTCTTATCAGCTCCTCCGTGAGGTGTTTAGATACTTCACTAACAGGTATATGGTCGGTAAGCAGCCCTACCCTCAAGTCATCCTGCACCATCAGCATCAGCGCATCGCCTTCCAGCTGTTGGTTAAGGTAATCAGTATGGCCCGGGAATTTAAAATCTTCCGACTGTATATTATACTTATTTATCGGCGCCGTCACCACCACATCTATCTTACCGTCTTTAAGAGCCGCCGTAGCTTCTGTGAACGATTTTATAGCATATTGCCCTGCTGTTTCATCGTTTTGGCCGAAGTTAACATTAACACCATCACGCCACACGTTCAGCACATTTATCTTACCTATCACCAACTGGTCAAGGCTATCAATGCCGTGCAGGTTGATGTTAGGAAAATTAAGTACTTTCTTTATATAAGAGAGCAGCTTTACGTTAGCAAAAATAACAGGGGTGCAAAACTCAAGCATCCTGGTATCTTCAAAGGTTTTAAGGATAACTTCGCTCCCTATCCCATTAAGGTCGCCTACGGAAATACCTACTATCACATTTTCTGCTTTCTTTGTCATGATGGCTTTTATTGCTACTTTTGAAGTACAAATTTAGTAAAATAAAAGGATGTTTACAGGAATAATTGAAACGCTTGGAACCATAGCAAACATAAAGGATGAAGGCAGTAACCGCCATATTACCATTGCCTCTACTATAACACCCGAATTAAAAATTGACCAAAGCGTGGCCCATGATGGCGTTTGCCTTACCGTTGTAGCCATAGATGGCAATAACTATACTGTTACCGCTATAAAAGAGACACTTGAAAAGACTAACCTAAGCGAATGGCAGACAGGAGGAATTGTAAACCTGGAACGCGCCATGAAACTTGGTGACCGCCTGGACGGACATATTGTACAGGGCCATGTGGACCAGACCGGTATATGCAAATCAATAAAAGAGGAAAATGGCAGCTGGTACTACACTTTTGAATATGACCCAGGCTATAACAATATTACTATCGAAAAAGGCTCTATTACAGTAAACGGAGTAAGCCTTACGGTAGTGAACTCTAAAGAAAATGAGTTTAGTGTAGCCGTTATCCCCTACACATACGAACACACTAACTTTAAAAACTTTAAGGTCGGGACAAAAATAAACCTTGAATTTGATGTGGTAGGCAAGTATGTGGCCCGCCTAAACAGCCTCAGGAAATAATTATAACCTCACGTAAGTGGGGCTTTTTTATGGGCAGCAACACTCTAGGCATTTAACTACGCCCTGTTCCTGCTGTACGCTGTATCTGCGGTTGCTGCGCCGCAGGATGCCGCTCCCATCAGGGCTAAAGGAATTGCTATGGGCTTAATTTGTACTTTCGGCTCTTAGCTTTCCAACTTAAAACATAAAAGGTTGCCCGCAGGCAACCTTTTTATTTATATGTAGTGTAGCTCACTTGTGCCTTTTGGCTTGTGGCTCATGTACTATCTCTTGAGTGAGAAGTGCCCTTTAAACTCCCTTGTTACAGGTGTTGGTACGTTTACTGTTGTTCCGCCTATGTTCTGCGGCATATTCACCATTTCCCTGAAGGTTACCGTGAACCAGTAGTCATCTGCAGGCAGCGGGTTGCCGTTCATGGTACCGTCCCATCCGTCACCGGCCGAACTGATCTGCTTCACAAGCTTGCCGTAGCGGTCAAAGATGTAGATCTTCGTGTTCTGTGGGTCGTCGCCAAGGCCTACAATGTTCCACCTCTCGTGGTAGTAGTCGCCGTTCGGGGTAAAGTACCTCGGGTAGTCGATAAAGTACACATCTTCTATGGTGATCTCCCCACAGCCGTTCTTGTCCCTTACCGTTACCTTGTGCGGCTCTGATGAGAACGGTATGTTCGAGAAGATGTTGCTGTCCTGCCACTCACCTTCATCAAGCATGTACTCATAGCTGCCATACCCCTGGATGTTCACCGTTATGGTCTGGTTGTCGCTGAAGGCGCCTGTCACGCTGTAGCCTGAAGTACCCGCAGGTATCTCTGCTATGCCTGATTTGATTACCGTGAACACATCCGACATGTTGCTTTGGCAGTTCCTTGGCGCTGGGCCGTTCACCTGTACCGTGTAATCGCCCGGTGCAACCGCGTCGTAGGTGGCTCCTGTGGCTCCCGGTATAGGGTTGCCCCCAAGGTACCACTGGTAGGTGTGGCCGGTGCCGGTAAGGCCTGTTACGCTCAGCTCAAGGGCTGCATTTGGCGCTGTGTTGCCAAAGTCGTAGCACAGCTTGTTGCTGTCGGCTTCTATTACCGGTTCAGGTAGCAGCTCTACGATGATGTCTATCGTGGCTACTGCCGAACATTGTGTTACTGTAGCGGTGTTGGTTACCCTTACCCATACCGTATCGTTCACCGCGCTGTCGTTCACATAGGCCGCAGGGCTGGCTATCGGGTTGTCGCCCGTAGCTGCGTCTGCTTCACTGGTGTGGTAGCTGATGGCATAGATGGCAGGGTTCTGGCTGCCCAGCACATCGGCTGCCGCCTGGGTAAGGTCAAAGGTGGCAAAGCCATCGTTGTCGCCCTGGGTATCGCATATCTGGTATGGCGTGTTGTCCGGCTCTGTGGCCGTGGCGCCTTCTTCCACCATCAGGTTAAAGCTGCCTGTAGACACGCAGCCTGTATCGTTGTTCTCTACCCTTACCCATACCTGCTGTATGTCCTGCGTGGTATTGGTGTACTGGTTCGGAAGCGCCGGTGTGCCGTTATCGGCTGCTGTCTGCGAAGCAAAGAACCTCACAGTGTACTCCGAAGCATCCTGGCCTACCAGTATCTGCGGTATGTGCTGGTTCAACAGGAAGGTATGGTACCCGTCGGTGC
>JAEWKB010000104.1 GCA_023386255.1 Bacteroidota bacterium | reverse complement strand
CTATAAATACACAGGATGATGCCCTAAATTACAGCCTGACGATTGATGAAGTGCAGAGCGAGCAGTTCCTGCTTCCGCAGACAAATATTACAGGTGTTGTACGTGAAAACCTGCTAAGCTACAGGTTACAGATACTTGATCGTAAAGAAGAAGAGCAATATCTGCTGGCGGGCGAGCTGCGGGCGGCCAACGGTGCTACGGAAATCTCGCTTGACCCTGAGAACCTGAAGCTCAACTATGAGCCGTGGAATATTGCAGTTGATAATGTACTGCGTTTTGGCAAGGGCGGTATCTATGCTGACAACTTTGTGTTGAGCAACAACGGCGGGTCTATCGCTTTGCAGTCGCAATCTGAAGCGCCAAATGCACCGCTGGATGTGGAACTGGAGAATTTCCAGATACAAACACTTACCAATATGGTGCAAAAAGATGAGTTAAAAATTGGTGGTACTTTAAACGGCACAGCACAGCTAAGGAACCTTGCTACCAATCCGGTTTTTGTGTCTGACCTTGATATTAGCAACTTCACCATCAGTAATGACACTGTGGGAGATATTAAGCTAAAGGTTGACAACCTTACAGCCAGCACTTACACAGCCGACGTAGCCATAACAGGAAACGGAAACCAGGTGAGCCTTGATGGTACTTACAGGACCGACACACAAAACTTTAACCTGAATCTTGATATTGATAAGCTGAACATGTCCAGCCTGCAGGCATTTACTTTTGGAGAAATTAAGGAAGGCAGCGGTTACCTTTCAGGACAATTTAAAATTACAGGTACTCCTGCAGACCCTAACGTGAACGGCAACCTTGAGTTTAATGACGTGGCATTTAGGGTTACACAGCTAAACTCTTACTTTAAATCTATTAATGAAACTATTGCCATAAACGACAGAGGCATTACCCTTGCAAATTTTATGGTTCAGGATGAGGAAAATAATGTACTAAACATTAACGGCTACATTGCAACTACAGATTTCAAGGATTACGGCTTTAACCTCACGGTTGATGCCAACAACTTCAGGGCAGTAAATTCAACTGCCAAAGATAATGACCTGTACTATGGCAATCTTTATATAGACGCATACCTGAACATAAAAGGAGATATCAACAACCCCGTTATAGACGGTAACCTGAAGGTAAACGAAGACACTAAGTTTACGGTAGTGCTGCCACAACAGGACCCTTCTATTGCCGACAGGGAGGGCATTGTAGAGTTTATAGACCAGGACAATGTAGAAATGCAGCAGCGCCTTAAAATGGAGGAAACCCTGAATACCAGTAAGTTTAAAGGTATGGATGTTTCGGTTGCAATTGAAATAGTAAAAGAAGCTGAGCTGAACCTGATAGTTGACAAAGGCAATGGCGACTTCCTTCAGCTGCAGGGCGAAGCACAGCTACAGGGCGGTATAGACAAGTCGGGTAAAACAACCCTTACAGGCCGCTACGAATTTACCGAAGGTGCCTACCAAATGACCTTTAACTTTATAAAAAGGAAGTTTGACATACAGAAAGGCAGCTACATTTTATGGACAGGCGAGCCAACCGATGCTACGCTTAACATCACTGCAGTATATAAAACCGAGACCGCCCCTATTGACCTGGTTGAAGATCAGTTGGGCTCTATGTCGCAATCACAGCGTAACACCTTTAAGCAGCGGATTCCTTTCAACACACTGTTGAAGATAAATGGTGAGCTGCTAAAGCCCGAACTGTCTTTTGACATAGTGCTGCCCGAAGGTAATTATGGTGTTTCAACCGAGGTGCTTAATACCACGCGGACTAAACTGGAACAGATACGCCAGCAGCCGTCAGAGCTAAACAAACAGGTATTCGCAATATTGCTGCTGAACCGCTTTATTGGGGAGAACCCGTTTGCCAGTGAGGCAGGAGGCGACAACGCCGAATCTATTGCAAGGCAGAGTGTAAGCAAGATACTTTCGCAGCAGCTTAATAATTTTGCTGCCAATCTGATACAGGGAGTTGAACTTAATTTTGACCTGGAATCAACTGAAGATTACACAACAGGCGAAATGGCCAACCGTACTGACCTTAATGTCGGAGTTTCTAAAAGGCTTTTTGATGACAGGCTGAAAGTAACTGTGGGCAGCAGCTTTGGGTTGGAAGGTCCACAGCAAACCAATGAAGAAACCACCAATATTGCCGGTGATGTTTCTGCTGAATACCAGCTTACCCAGGATGGTCGTTATGCAGTAAGAGCCTACCGCAAGAACGATTATCAGGTGGCGTTGCAGGGCCAGGTAATAGAAACAGGCGTGGCTTTTATTATAACTATGGATTACAACAAATTCCGGGAACTATTTCATCGTACCGAGGAAGAGAAACTGATGAGGCAGCGCGAAAAAGAGCGTAAAGAACGGGAGAAGCGCGAAAAAGAGAAAAAGGCTGAAGATGCCGAAACCAACAAAGTACAGGACCTGCCGCCAAATACAGAACCGAACGAGAAAAGTAAAGATGAATAAGAAATTTACATATTATCTTTTTGCCATACTGCTGTGCTATGGCTGCAGCAACACCAAATATCTGCCCGAAGGCGACATGCTTTATGTAGGCGGCGATGTTATTGTTGAAGATACTATCATGTCTCGCGGTGAGCGTAAAGACCTCGAAAAGCAACTGGAAGGACTGCTACGTCCACGGCCCAATCGCGGATTCCTGGGGCTGAGGCCGAGGCTGTGGTTTTACAATATTGCCGGTGAGCCAAAAAAAGAGAAAGGGTTTAAATACTGGCTACGGACAAAGGTGGGCGAACCGCCGGTGCTTTTCAGCCAGGTAGATTTAGATTATAATGCAGATATATTGCAAAACCGCGTAGAGAACATTGGCTACTTTAAAGCCCGCACCAGCGCCGACTCAACCTCCAGCAATCGCAGGGCAAGGGCAAAATATACGGTAAAGCCAAACAGGCGGTATACAATCCGTAAAGTGATATTCCCAAGTGACTCTGCTTCTACCCCGCTGGACAGCGCTATTTCACAACTGGGCAGAAGGAGCCGCCTAAGGCCCGGCAGGCCTTATAACCTGGATGTAATTATAGCTGAAAGGGAACGAATAGATACACGATTAAAGAACAGGGGATATTTTTACTTTAATCCGGATTATATACTTGTACAGGTTGACAGTACTGTAGGCGACAGGCAGGTGGACCTCATCGTAAAGGTTAAAGAAGAAACGCCTGAACACGCAAAGCAGGTATACAGGATAAACAATATTACCATTTACCCGAATTATGACCTGCCCAATGCTAAGGACACACTGCAAACCAATGCGGAAGCCATTGAGCGTTTTAAGGGCTACACTATTGTTGACCCTAACCATACCTTCAGGCCAATAATTTTTGACCGCACGATGTTCTTCCACAGGGGGGATATATACAGCCGCCGTGACCATGACCTCACGCTGAACCGTTTGGTGAACCTGGGAACATTTAAGTTTGTAAAGAACACTTTTCGCCGTGCCGATACCATAAGCCCAATGCTTGATGTTACCTACTACCTTACGCCGCTTCCGAAAAAATCAATACGTGTGGAGCTGTTAGCTAAAACAAATTCAGCAAACTTCAACGGCTCAGAGATTAATGTAAACTGGAGCAACAGGAACACCTTTCGGGGAGCTGAGTTGCTAACGCTTACGGGCTTTGGAGGCTTTGAGGTACAGGTTGCAGGCCAAAACAAAGGATATAACGTATATCGTGTGGGTGGTGAGGCCAGCCTGGTTTGGCCACGGTTTATAACGCCTATAAAAATTGCTGACTCCAGTGCCTTTACCCCACGCACACGTGCCATGGTAAATTATGAATACCAAAAGCGTATCAAGCTATATGCGCTCAACTCCTTCAGGGCGCAATTTGGTTATTTGTGGAAGGATAACCCGCGGGTGGAGCATCAGCTAAACGCGTTGGATGTTAATTATGTTAGTCCGGCGAATGTCACGCAGGAATATTATGATCAGATAGAAGAAAATAATGCGTTGGCAAAAGTAATAGAAAAGCAATTTATTTTCGGCCCTACCTACTCTTACACCTACACCAACACAATGCGCAAGCGGCTAAAGCACACCTTCTATTACAAAGGCTCGCTTGATGCCGTAGGAACCATAGCAGGACTGGCTACAGGCGCTGACGCCAAGGATGGAGAGCAAAAAGAGCTTTTTGGTGTACCTTTCAGCCAGTTCCTGAAAACAGAACAGGATGTGAGGCATTACCTCAGGCTGGGGAGAAAATCACAACTGGCAAGCAGGGTTATCTTTGGGGTTGGAATGCCGTACGGAAACTCTACAGAGCTTCCGTACATAAGGCAATTCTTTATCGGCGGCGTAAACAGCATAAGGGCGTTTAGGGCGCGTTCTATAGGGCCGGGTAACTTCAGGCCTGATGCCGATGACAACAGCTTTTTGCCGGACCAAAGCGGCGATATTAAGTTTGAGTTCAATACCGAGTATCGCGCTAATTTATTCAGTGTGGTTAACGGGGCTATATTTTTAGATACAGGAAACATCTGGCTGTGGAATGAAAACGCAGATAAGCCCGGAGGTAAATTTACCAAAGACTTTTATAAAGAAATTGCCGTGGGTACCGGTGCAGGATTACGCTTCGATATTACCTTTATTGTACTGCGGCTTGACCTTGCCTTCCCGCTGCGCAAGCCGTGGCTGGCCGAACAGGACCGCTGGGTGCTGGATGAAATAGACTTTGGCAGCAAGACCTGGCGCAGGGAGAACCTGGTATTTAATATTGCTATAGGATATCCGTTTTAATTGATTATCATATAGTGGCTCCTGTTTATTGAAAGTTGGTATATTTTAAAGTCATACCCATAAATAAAAATAAACAATAGTCAATAAGCACTATGCACTTTTCCTTTTCTCCGGCCTTATGATCATACGAAGCGACTGGTCTTTAGAGAAATAAGACGTCATCCAGTTATAAAAAGTGGTAACCCTGTTGCGGTAACTGATAAGCGACATAAGGTGGATGAACAGCCACATGAGCCATGCAATAAAGCCTTTAAAGTGCATTTTAGGCTTCGGCAGGTCAACCACTGCTTTATTTTTACCAATAATAGCCATAGAGCCTTTATCGTGATATTTAAAAGGCTTTAGAGCCTCACCTTTAGCCATGCGTTTAAAGTTCTTTGCCAGGTGCTCTCCCTGCTGTATGGCCACCTGAGCCACCTGCGGATGCCCTTGTGGCCAGTCAGGGTCCGTTAGTTGTATGCAGGTATCGCCTATGGCGTAGATGTTGTTTGTGCCAATAACTTTGTTATGCTCGTCAACGTTAATGCGCTTGCCGCGGCCGTAGCATTCAGCAGGTATTCCGTCAAAGGTTTTAGCCGAAACACCGGCAGCCCAGATCAGGTTTTTAGACACTATAGTTTCGCCTGTATGGAAATAGACTGTATCATCTTTATAATCAACCACCCGGGTATTAAGCTTAACTATCACACCCATTTTAGTCAGCGCATCCAGCGTGTCCTCCTGAGACTTTTTACTCATAGGGCCAAGCAACGCATCACCACCATCAACCAGGTAAATATTGCTTACGGTAGTAGATAGCTCAGGATATTCTTTCTTAAGCACGCCGTTACGCATTTCGGCAAACATTCCTGAAATTTCTACTCCTGTGGGGCCCCCACCTGCAATAACTATATTAAGGTACTTGCGGCGCTCGCGGCTGTTTTTGCATATGGCTGCCTTCTCCATGCGCTGCAACAGCTTGTTTCGCATTTCAATGGCATCGTTGAGCGTTTTCATGGGAATGGAATTCTTCTTTACATTCTCCATTCCGAAATAGCTTGTTTCGGCACCGGTAGCAAATACAAGGTAATCGTACTCCAATTCGCCGTTATTCAGCACAACCTTATTTTCGGCCATGTTTACCGACTGCAGCTCGCCCAGCCTGAACTGTACATTCCCTGTTTTACGAAACAGCCTCCTGAACGGATAGCTTATACTTGAAGGCTCAAGATAGGCTGTTGCCACCTGGTATATAAGCGGTGGGAAAAAGTTATAGTTGTTCTTGTCAACCAGAGTTACCTGGTACTCTTTATTACCGCCCAGCTCTTCGGCAAGGTTAATGCCCGCAAAGCCGCCTCCTATTATAACTATCTTCATGGAAATTACAATTAGTGCCTGTATGTACAGGTTATGTTTTCACCAATAAATTTACTACAATTAAAGCTTTTCAGCAACGGGCACAGCCTGTAATCTGTCAGATTTATGAAAACTTTGGGTTTTATATCTGTAAGTTAACCTTTACGTATATTTTAGGCTCAGCCAGCCCCAACTTGTTATATAGTAATGTTAATATTATAGTATTTCAGTAAGGCTATATTTAATTTTAGGTAACTATACTTACAAATTATGAAGAAGTATTTCACAAAGCAGTCGTTTAAAAATGGCTGGAAAATTTTGAAAGATACAGCTATAGGCTTTTCTGATGATAAAGGATTAAAGCTAAGTGCCTCGCTCTCCTACTATACCGTATTTTCGATGGCGCCGCTGCTGCTGCTTATCATATCATTAGCAGGGGCATTTTTTGGGCGGGACGCTATTGAAGGGCAGGTTTTCACTGAATTAAGAGGGCTTGTAGGTAACGAAGCAGCCGCGCAGATACAGCAGGTAATAAAAAACCTTGAGCTCTCAGGGAAAACCAACATGTCGGTAATAATTGGGGCCATAACACTGGTTATAGGTGCCACCACGGTTTTTGCCGAGATACAGGATTCAATAAACATCATCTGGAGGGTAAAAGCCAAACCAAAAAAAGGATGGCTAAAGCTTATAAAAGACAGGCTGCTTTCAGGCTCAATAATAATCGGCCTTGGCTTTTTGCTGATAGTTTCATTGATAATAAACGGTGTTGTACTGGCGCTAAGCGACATGCTGCACAGCTACTTCCCGGATATTACAGTGCTGTTACTTAACGTTATTAATGTAGTAATCAGTTTTATAGTAATTACTATACTGTTCGGCGTAATATTTAAGGTACTGCCCGATGCCAAGATAGCATGGAGAGATGTGCGTGCGGGTGCTTTTTTCACGGCGTGCCTTTTTATGCTGGGGCGTTACCTTATTGGCCTGTATATTGAAACAACTGCGGCGGGATCGCCTTATGGGGCTGCGGGCTCTATAATTGTTATATTGCTTTGGGTATACTATACTGCAGCCATATTATACATTGGTGCAGAGTTTACCCGCATATACGCCGACCATATAGGCGCACGCATACAGCCTGCGAAATATGCTGTTTATGTAGAGCAGACAGAGAAAGAACGTGAAGACGTAAAGGTGATACCTCCAAAGGCTGAGGAGGCTAAATAAGAAGCTTACATACAAATAAAAAAGCTCCCTTTCAGGAGCTTTCTTCTATTAGTGCGGAGTGGTTACACGTTCAATTTGCCTTCAATACCAAGGTCGTCATCCATATTGCCTGTTATGGCGCCTTTGGCATATTTAAGGAACGATATCATTTTGCCGTACTTAGTATCCCAATAATAGGCATCGCTTGGTGTTACTTTAATAACGGTTACATTAGGGTCGTCTTTCCCCTCTTCAAACCATGCTTTGGCTATTGGGCTCCAGACTTCCTCAATATGCGCACGGTCTTTATAAATAGTTGCCTGCCCGTAAACAGACAGGAAATGCGAATCCTGGTTCTTGGCGAAGATAAGCTGCACATCATTATCCTGATTAATTTCAAAATTCTTATTGCTCGTAGCTGAACTTATAAACCACAGGTTGCCTCTGTCATCAACTTCCTGCAGCGCCATTGGCCTTGTTGGGAAAGGCCTTGAAGATAATTCGGTACAAAACATACACGTTTTTATGTCTTCTGCCAGCTCTTTTATTTTGGCAACAGCTTCCTGGTTAGAAAGGTCCTGGTAATTGTTTTTAGCTTCGGGATTACTCATAATTAAATATTTTAGTTGGTTATAAAATTTGCTTCTTAACCAAATTTACCCCTTAAAATATTCAACACGTGTTATTGATTTCATAAATTACAGAAAAGTAGCACCTTATACCTCTTTCTGCATAATGTAATCTTCCATGAGGTAACCCTGCCCTATATCAATATCTTCCTGTCCTGTTTTGGTAAAGCCTATAGCTTCATAAAAATGTACAGCTTTATTATACCGGTTCACGTTAAGGGTTATAATGCTGTTGCCGTTCTTCTTAGCGATATTGCTTATTGCCGTAACCATTGCCCTGCCCACGCCTTTACCCTGTATTTCGGGCAGCACATATAGCTTATGGATTTTTGTAACGCCTGTACGGTAATTACATTCGTATGATGCAAACCCCTGGTATTCATTTTCATCTCTTGCCAGCAGGAAATGATGGTTCTTCAGGCTCACCTGCTCTGTAAACGCCTCGCGGCTGTACATCATGCCGAACATATATTCTACCTGTTCTTCCGAAAGGATGCTTTTATAGGTTTGGGGCCATACTTTTTGGGCAAGTGCGTGTATGGTTTCAAAATCTTCAGTTCCAGCTTTAATAACCTGTATCATATATATTTATATTTTTAAAACACCCTGAAATTGCTGATGTTTCAAACTAATGTAAAGGTAATAATAAATTATTGGCACAGTAATTGGATAATGATAAATAACAATTTTAAACACAATTTATAAGGCCATTAATTTACGCATTATGAAAACTATATTAAAATCAATAGCCCTCTTTGCTTTACTATCAGGAAGCCAGGCTTTTGCACAGGATGTTACCACTGTGAGGGCAAATAACAGGGACATAAGCGATAACCTTGACC
>JAEWKB010000082.1 GCA_023386255.1 Bacteroidota bacterium | reverse complement strand
GGTCAAGTGTAGCAGCAAGGTAAATATAACTGGCGTTGCGATCAGCGAAGTTTGAGGCGTGCCCGGTTGTAATGAGATCGCCTAATTTTAATTCTGCCTTCGTTCCGTGGAAGTACGTCTGTTGAAACGGCCGGTGGACCGTTTCATAGTGGCTGCTGCTGTTAGTGTCATGGTGTTCCATTGTTTGATGTATTAATGTTTGTAGTATGTGATTGCATAAGTTCAGTCATTTTAGACAAATACGATAAAATTGCCTCTGACTCCGGTACTGTGTAAGTTGCCATTAACTCGTCCATATTATTTTGGAATTCCTGGTACAGGGGCTGCAGCAGTGCCTTTATCTTTACAATGTCAGGCACTACAACAACTTTACGGCGGTCCTTATGATCCTGGATCCGGGTGATAAATCCTCTGTTTTCAAAACGGTCTATTAAGCCTGTTACTGCACCGGTGCTTAACCCGCAGAGCTTTGCAAGTTCTCCGGCTGTGAGCTGATTGTGCTGCAGAAAGAACCCCAAATACTTATGGTCGGTTCCCGGTAATCCAGCTTTTTTGGCGACAGCTTCGTGCATCTGTAATGAAGCGTAGGCATATTTTTGGCTTGCTATACGCAGCTGAATTGCGCTTTCCATATCTCTTATTCGTAAAGTATCTTAGTCACAAAGATAATATTTTATTGTTTGTTTCAGTGTTTTTTTACCGCTTTTCACCAATTTGATGTCAAAAATAAAAATTGTATACTTGAAGGGCTACTTTGCTATTTTTATAAATTAGAATTATTATGGATAGGATATACGAAATTTTTAAAAGAGATTACAATATTTCGGACAGGGACTGGGAAATTTTTTCATCCAAACTTGCACTATACACTTATCCAAAAAGGCACATTGTACTGCAAAAGGGCGAACAGGAAAACTATCTTTCCTTTGTCGATAAAGGGATACTGAGGTATTATATACCGAGCGATGATAATGATCTGACATTTGACTTTGCTTTTAAAAATAATTTTACAAGTGCATACAGCTCTTTTATTACCAGGACCGCTGCCCCTTACCAGGTGGAAGCTATGACCGAGGTAAATTTGTGGCGCCTCACATTTGATGATCTGCAGGCGGTTTACCGGGACACGTTAATCGGCAACACTATTGGCCGCCATGCCAGCGAGCAGTTATACATGAGGAAGGCCAGGCGCGAACTGTCGCTCTTAAATGAAACGGCCCGGCAACGGTATGATAACCTTTTTACAGCGCAGCCTGAACTGCTACAGCTGGTGCCGTTAAAGCACATTGCATCCTATATTGGGATTACGCCGCAGGCACTTAGCCGTATACGCGCCCGTATTTCTTAACCTGGGTTCATTGCCTGATGAGGTGCGCTTAGCGAAATTTGCTTAAAAAATTATCATAATGGCAGCAGTATTTCGATTGTTGGCCCTCTCACTATTCTGGGTTATGTCCATATTTCACCCTAAGGGCCAGGCGCGGCAGCACACCGTAGCCGTGTTCTTAGATGAAAACAGCAACTATTACTTTGACAGGAATTTTCTGGAGATACCTACAAAAAAATACGGTTTTTCTAATAATGTATTGCCAGCGCTCCGGCCGGCGACATTTCCTGAAAGCAGCTTTACCACCGATAGCAGTAACAGCCTTATAGCAATAAACCTTAAATAGCCATGATTACTTTAATTGTATTACTGGGTATGTTTTTAGTATCGTTTATATTACTATGGGTAGTATACAAGAGATTTTATTTTATGCGCGCGGGAAGGATAGCCTTGTCGGCAATGCTGTTATTTACTGCAATCGGTCACTTTGCCTTTACAGAGGGCATAGCTATGATGCTGCCCATGTTTGTGCCTTTCAAAAAGGAAATTGTAATTCTTACAGGCATTCTTGAAATAGCGCTGGCTGTTGGAATACTGATTGCCCATTACAGGAGCATCACCGGGTGGTCATTGATTGTATTCCTGGTACTGGCGCTTCCTGCCAATATATACGGCGCCATAAATGCCGTTAATTACCAGCTGGCAAACCATGATGGCCCAGGCCCTGACTATTTATGGTTCAGGATTCCATTGCAATTTTTGTTCATAGTGTGGACCTATATAACTTGCATTTTATATTCTAAAAAAAATTAATATAATGTCGGGCATGATAGTAGAAGTTTTTAAAACATCAATTGATTGTGCGGCAGTGGCCAAAGACATTGAAGCCCTTTTGCAGGCCAGGTTTCCGGAGATGACAGTCCGTTTTGATCTTGATGACAGGGATAACATATACCCTCTACGATGCTGACAAAGGCGCCTTATTTCCGAAAAAATCGTTTTTGATGGGGAAAATTATCGAACACGTAAGGTCAACAAAGCAGCCAGACTTATCTATATGATAAACAGTGTCTTATATTCAATAAAAAACCGGAAAGGACACAAATCTGCGTACCTTTCCGGTCAAGTGGAATCGCCGGGAATCGAACCCGGGTCCAAACAGGCAATTAAAGAGCTTTCTACACGCTTAGTTCCCGCTTGGGTTTTCGATGTTGCGCAAGGCCGGGAACTGCCACACAACACTTAGCTTCTTAAGTCTCGGTACCTCCGCGAAGCATAAAGATACCCAGGTTTACTTTTACGGTTCTCCTATACGAAACGCCATAAACCAAAGCTTTTCAGGAGAATCCCGCTTCCCTGCCTTGCAGGGACGAGGCTATTTCTTACTATGATTCAGAATTAAGCAGCAAGAGCGTAGTTATTTTCGCCGTTTAAAAGTTCGGAACAATGATGTACGGGAACAGTTCCATTTCCCGGCGTGCTTACTTTTCAATTCGACCTGCTGTCAAAACCAGTCGACCCCAAAGTATAGTGTTATAGTACAAATAATGTACCACAACAGGAAAGCAAAGGTATTAAATTATTTTTTAATTATATAATTGCCCCGCCGTTCAATTTACTGTACCTTTGGCATCAAATTTCAGATTAAAATTATACATAATATAATAGATTGTTCAGGGTGCTGAAAAACCTGCAAACAATTAAGTTAATGCTATGAAATTCGGGATTATAAAAGAAAGGAAGTCACCTCCTGATAAAAGGGTTGTTTTTGCACCGCAGGAACTTGCCGAACTAAGGGAGCGGTTTCCGCAGGCAGAAATCAAGGTTGAATCTTCAGACATTCGTATTTTTAAAGATGATGAATACCGTAGCCTCGGCTTTGAAGTTTCAGATGACATGACTGATTGTGATGTGCTGCTGGGCGTAAAGGAAGTGCCTGTGGACAGCCTTATACCCGAAAAAAAATATTTCTTTTTTTCGCATACTATAAAGAAGCAGCCTTATAATCAAAAACTGCTCCAGGCAGTGATAGATAAAGGAATTAGCCTTTATGACCATGAAACTATTGTTGATGCCTCTAACCGCCGCTTAATAGGTTTTGGCCGCTATGCCGGTAATGTGGGTACATACAATGGGTTTAGGGCATTTGGTATAAAATATGACCTTTTTAACCTGCCAAAGGCTGAAACCCTTAAAGATAAGGATGAGCTTGTGGCACGCCTGAAACGCCAGGTACTGCCTCCTATAAAGATTGTACTTTCGGGCAAAGGTAAGGTAGGCATGGGAGCCAAAGAAATTCTTGACGCTGTTAAGATAAAAGAAGTTTCTGTTAATGATTTCCTTACAAAAACTTATACAGAGCCTGTTTATGTACAGATTGATGTGCTTGATTACAATAAGCGCAAAGACGGCAATAAGCTGACTAATCAGGATTTTTATGATAATCCTAAAGACTACATTTCAGATTTCGGGCGTTTCACCAAGGTTTCTGACATGTATATTGCCGGGCATTTTTGCGGTAATGATGCCCCTGCCATACTGACGCAGGAGATGCTTGCCGCCCCTGATAATAAGATAAAGATAGTAGCTGATATTTCATGCGATGTAGCGGGGCCGCTGGCTTGTACGCTGAGGGCTTCAACTATTGCCGAACCATTTTACGGATATCATCCTTCAGCCCACGCAGAGGTTGATTTTCATCATCCTGCCGCTATTGTGGTTATGGCTGTTGACAACCTGCCATGTGAGCTGCCCCGTGATGCCAGTGAGGGTTTTGGGCAAATGTTCCTGGAGCATGTTATTCCTGCTTTTTATAATGAAGATAAAGACGGCATACTGTACCGTGCACAGATTACAGATAGGGGCCAGCTTACCCCCAGATTTAAGTATCTTGACGGTTACATAAAAGAAAAGCAAAATATATAAGCCCTGCATAAGCAGGGTTTTTTATTTGATATAGTTTTATACATTTGATAATCAAAAACTCATATGTAATGTCTGCAAAGGCACTAATCATTTTATTTTTCGTCATTACATCAGGCTGCATGCGGGCGCAGGAGCTGCTCCCTTTTGTTGAAAGTTTTACAAAATCTGACTATAATGGCGACAATCAGGTGTGGAATGTGGTTCAGGGAGAAGATAATGCTGTGTACTTTGCCAACAACCACTATTTCCTCCGGTACAACGGCGTGAAATGGGAAAGGTATGCGTTGCCGAACAAAACTATTATCCGATCGGTTTATGCTGATGGCGATAAAATTTACTGTGGTTCATATAAAGAATTTGGTTACTGGAAACGCATCAGGGGGAAAATGAAGTATTTTTCATTGTCTTCAGGCAAAAACCTCTTTTTAGGCAATGCTGACAATGAGGAAATATGGAAAGTTTTTAAAAACAACGGAAAAATATATTTTCAGTCTTTTAACGAAATTTATATTTATGACAACGGCGCTGTAGAAAAATTAAAGTTCCCTTCGCAAATATCCTACTGCTATGTTATTGACGGGCAAATATATGTAGCATCGGTGCGGAACGGCATGTACCTTTTGCACGGTAAAACGTTTGTTCCCGTAAACAACTGGCCGGAGCTTAAGGAGAATGTTATCCACTGGATGGAGAAACATAACGGAAGGATATACATTTTTACCAAAAACAGCGGTGTTTATATAGACGTTGAAGGGAAACTGATACCGTGGGCACATAGGCTAAACGAAGTGCTTAAACGCGAAGTGATACTTTCAGCTAAATTTATAGGGAACACGCTTACTATAGGGTCGGGCCTGCAGGGACTATACCTAATTGACCTTGCCACAGGTGGCTACAAGAACCTTAACAGAGGAAACAGTCTCAAAAACAACGGAATATTGTCAATAGGAACAGATAAAGAGAATGACCTTTGGCTGGGGCTTGACAACGGCATAGCTCATGTTGAAGTGAATTCTCCGGTTCAGGTATTCTCAGATAATTCAGGTATACTGGGGTCGGTTTATTCACTGGCTGCCACGTCAAACGGCTACCTTATGGTTACTAATCACGGTATTTTTACCAGTAAAGGCAATAACCTTGCTGCAATACCTAACTCTCAGGGCCAGGTGTGGGATGTTTACCAGCATGAAGATAAGTTTATTATAGGCCATAATGATGGTACTTTTGTTTATGACGGTCAGGCACTTAAAAAGGTTAATCCGGTTAACGGCGGCTGGAAATTTTTAAAAAGTAATTATGATAATGCTTATTTTCAGGCAAATTATTCAGGAATAGCTATTTATAAAGATATAAATAACCTTTCGCGCTGGGAAATACTTGACAGTATTACCAAACCAATACGCAACATAGCACAAAATAAGCCAGGTGAGCTATGGGCGGCAGATAACTACAGGAGCCTTTACCGAATAAAGTATGATAAAGACTTTAAAGTGCTGAAGGTAGAAAATGTATCGGCATTAAATAATATAAAAAGTGATTATGGTGTTAAACTGTTTAATTTCAGGAATGAGATATTTTTCCTCATAAATAATATATGGTACACTTACAATCCTATTGCCGACCGGCTTGAGAAAAATAACCTGTTTAATACCAACTTTAGCAACATATCTGATATTATACCTATAGATGATGACAGGTTCATGGTCATTAAAAATAATCTACTATACACAATATCGCAGAACAAGGGGAGGTTTATTTGGACACTTCTGCCCGAAAAGTATTACCAGGGCAAGCTCATCATGGAAAACACCATGGTTTACCAAAAGCCAAAAGAGCTTCTTGTAAATCTTGATGATGGCTTTTTATCCATTCTGCCTCAAATAAACAAAACAGGAAATATCAATGTAATAATTGAGCCTTACTACATGGGCAACAGCATAACTGATGATACCCGTATAAAGTATAACCAGAGTGTTGAACTTAATATAGTACCGGAGTATTTTGGCTACAACCGTCCCAATCTTTACTACACGCATAATGAAGCGGATGCTTACCTGCCTGTAAAGAATGGTAGCATAGTATTAAACAACCTTAGCAGCGGTATGCAGGTAATAGATATTTACTACCACAATGGCCTGGAGTATATTAAACTGGCTGAGTATAGTTTTGATGTAATGCAGCCCTGGTACTTTTCATTCCTTATGGTAATGGTGTACATTCTTGTACTGTTGGGCATTTTCTTTCTGTACTACAGATGGAACAAGGTACGTTACCTTCAAAAGATAAGGCTGAAGGAGGAGGAGCTTAAGCACCGTCGCCAGATACTTGAGCTGGAAATGGAAGCTGAAAACAGGCTCAGGCAGCAGGAGCATGAAAAGCAGATGCTTGAAATGGAAGTGCAGAACAAAGCTTCGGAAGTTGCAGGTAAGTCATTATCTATTGCTAAGCACAGCGAAATGATAGAGAGCATACAGCAGGTACTTGACACTGAAGAAAACAGCGGACAATTGAAATCACGTATTAAGAAGATTATTAAAACCAACTCATTAAGCAAAAATGAATGGCAAAGCTTTGAAAAGAACCTGGTAAAGAGCCACGAAGACTTTGTAAACGTTTTATCTAAAAAGTATCCTAACCTCACCCCTAAGGATATTAAGCTGTGTATTTATTTAAAGATGAACCTCTCCTCTAAAGAAATCGCACCATTAATGAATATTTCGTACAGAGGGGTGGAACTGCACAGGTACAGGCTGCGGAAAAAACTTGGAATTGGCACAGAAGAGAGCCTGTATAAGTTTATGATTAATTTATAAAAAACAGTAGTTATTTGCGTAGTTTTCAGGTAAAATACAAATGTATTGAACTTTTATAGTACATCAATACTACATCATTGATGTTAAAAAAGATGTACTTAATGATAATGTAAAATTTTGACTATCAAGTTATTATATGTTTTTTTAATTAATTTGATGTGGTTCGACAGTAGCTGAATATTGTACACTCAAACGTTTTAGTTAATACATTTGGGATAATGTTAATTTTTACTAATTATCCCATGAAGAAAGCTTTACTTCATATTTGTTTCTTTTTGACAGGCGCTGCTGCTTTTGCGCAGGTGCCCGTAACACCAAACGATTCCATAGTAAATGATTCTATTGCATTTGAGAATGAAATGCAGGAGGTTGTTGTAATAGGTTACGGTACCAGGAAAGCCGGGGCAATTACAGGTTCGGTAGCACAAATTAAAGCAGCTGATATAGTGCGCACACCGGCCCAGTCGGCTATAC
>JAEWKB010000122.1 GCA_023386255.1 Bacteroidota bacterium | reverse complement strand
TCGTCGCCTTTCTTTCTAAAACCCTTCACTAACTAGTGAAGGGTTTTTTGTTTTGTATATAATCTGTCCCTTTAACGGCCAGGCTCTACCCTAGGAAGCTTCCCGTAAGGCTCCGGCATAGTCTCATGTATTTACATCCCTCCATCAAACCATACTGTTGTATTGTTTCATTTAAGTCATTCTTCTTAAACAATCAACATAAGTTCTGACATCTCGGATCCCTATCATTAGTGTCCCACTTAGGATCACTTTTATCAAACGATACGTTTAGTTTTTAAGTGTTGAGAAGCTTTTAAGCAACGTTAAGAATAAATTAGTAAGCTTTGAAAGAATTTTCTTTATGGTAAAGCAACTTTATCGCTTTGCCTTTTTTTAGTGCATATATTTTTTACGCCAATTCGTTGATAAATATTTAAATTTTGGCTTAAATATATGATAAATCTTCAGCAAGTAAAAAAAAAGTGCGTTAGGCTGTTTTTAAATATGATGTTCAGGTATTATCGTTATCAACATAATTTACTGGTATATAGTAAAAATTCGAAATATCTAAAATTTAAATAATGCAAATTTAATCGGTGAATTACACAATCTAAGTAATTAAATATCAGTTAGTTATGTTCGTTTTGCGTAATATTGCAATAAGAATAATGAACGATGGATTTTCCTTCACAAAAATAGTTAACACTATAGTTGTAGGAAATAATGGATTTAATGTTAACAGCGACTATGAAATTGATTAGATTATTACTTTTATCAGTTGTACTTTTTACAACAGCAGCTAATGCACAACTTTCTAACTTTAACCTTCAGGTTTCTAAAACAGACGAAACCTGCTTAGGTAACGGCTCACTTACATTTAGTGTAACGAACCTTACACCTCAGGCTACCCTGCTTTACAAAGTGTACCGTCTTCCTAATACTGATACTCCTGTATCAATAATGGCAACAGGAAACGTTTTAAGCAGCCTTACACATGGCACCTACAGGGTAGTGGCCATACAGGCCCTTGGCAGTGCCTCTAACAGCCAACAGCAGGATGTTACTATAAATAATAATATTGCCCCATTCAGCATTTCTGTGAGTGCGGCTAACCAAAGCTGTGCTGCGGGAGGAAACATAATAGTAAATACCCTATCAGGCACACCTGCATTTTATGAGATCATTTCCGGCCCGGTTACGCGTCCGTTGCAGTCCTCAAATACTTTTACCGACCTTCCTTCCGGTACTTACAACATTCGCGCTTTTGATGTATGCGGCATGGGTAAGGTTAAGACATTTACACTTAACGTGGTTAACTCTGTACTTAATATATCGGCTGCTGAGCTGACAAATCCTGATGATGCCTGCGATACTTTTACAGCAACGCACACTATAACGCCATCAGAAGGGGCTATCAGTTATCCGCTTGCCGTAAGGTTTACGCTTAACCCAATGAACATGGGCGGCGAATCTGTTATAATTGACCAGGTTATTGCTACCGGCGAGCCCGGATCGGCCCAGGTGTCTACTGTCGTGCCGCGTTTTCTTAGTGAAAGCTATAGCTATGCCCTTAAAGTTACAGATAATTGCAGCACCGTATATGAGAAGCTTGATAATGAGGTAAACCCTGCAATAGGTCTTGCTATCTCTCCGGCCGATGGGTCTTGCGGTGAAAAATATCTTATCATATCACCTTCATTACATAAAGCGCCTTATACACTTACGTTCATTAGCGTACCTGCAGGTTTTGTCCCAACCGACTTCAACCCGGCTGCAAACAGCCAGTTTACTGATGCTTCGGTAACTTTTGGAAGCGAGACTCAGCCTGTTCCATTTGGCGTGTATGAAGTTTTACTGACTGATGCCTGCGGAAGGACAACAACTAAATCTCTAAATGTTCAGTTTATACCACCTACACCTTCGGCACGCGGTACTAACAATGGATGTTTTTCATTATTCGGCAGGATTAGGGTAAGTGTACCGGGCGGACAGGTTGCAACAGCAACAATACTTGATGCACCTGCTGCCTACCTTACAACGCATACCATGCCTCAAAACGTTACTTCAGCTATAAATGCGTCAGGTACCTTAGCGCTTAACAACCTTCCTTTAGGTGTTTATACTATAAGCTTTACTGATAATTGCGGCAACACGTTTACAAAAGATATTGAAGTGCCTCCGTTTGTTGAAAGGCCTTTTAACATAGCAACATTGCCAGGCTGTGATGCAGGTACCGGAACCATACGCCTGCGCAGCGGCAACGGTAACCTTACATCAGCCCAGATAATAGCAGCACCTGCTGCCTATGCAAATGCACACCCGCTGCCATACAACGTTACAGCTATATTGAATGACGGTGATCTATACATGAATAACCTGCCTGAAGGCACTTACACCTTCAGGGCGGTAGACCAGTGCGGCATTACTCATGATATGCCTGTGAATGTAGAAGGATACCGCGCACCGCAAAATGCATTTACCTATACTCCTAACTGTGGTTCCTTCTCAGTAAAGGTGACTGATAACAGTAACGGGCTTGAAGGTGCTTCTTACTGGCTGCAAAAATTTAACGCCGCCAATAATACATGGGTACACCCATCAAACGGTTCTGTATATGCAGAGGGTGCCGATCCTACTAATTCCGGTATCAGGCTTAACAACAATGCTGTAAGGAACAACCTTAACTTTAGCGGTAAGTTCAGGATTGTAAAACGTTTTGAAACCTTTAATCAGGGTACCAACGATAATTCAGTATGCGTAAGTGTACTTGGCGACTTTACCTATACCGACGGCCTTTCAATCTCAAATGCTTATTCACTGGCTTGTATTGGTGAGCCTAACACTGTTTACATTGAAGCTTTAGGATACCCTACAGCTTACAGGATAATTAAAAAGAACGGTGCTAACTTTGTTGTGCAAAACGGTACCAACAACATATTCCATAACCTTCAGCCTGCTGACTATGTTTTCCAGGTAGAAGATGCATGCGGTAACATAGTGACAAAGCCCGTGAGCGTGCAGATGCTTCCGTCTATTACTGAGGCCAGCCAGCCAACTGATATGGTAGCCTGTACAGCGCAGGGTCCTGCCGCCGGAAACCAGGTGTTTCACCTTACCGACCAAAATGCCTCTGTACTTGGCTCACTGCCTGCGGCTATGTACACTATTACGTACCACCTTACACAGGCCGATGCTGATAATGGTGTGAATGCCCTGCCTGAATATTATACCAATGTAATAAACAACCAGACGATTTATGCAAGGTTGGTACATAATGAAATTGCACTTTGTCATGGTACTGCATCTTTCAGGCTGCGTCTTGGGCAGTCGCCAACAGTAGCAATTACTACCGATGGTAAAATATGCGACGGTAACGGTGTAACACTAACCGCTACTGCAGGCCTTACCAACTATCAATGGTCTAACGGTGCTACAACAAGAAGCATTGTTGTAACCCAGCCGGGTATATATACTGTTACTGCACAAAGAGCTTATGGTGACGGTAATTGTACAGGCGTATCTGAAGAAGTTGAGATCAAAGCTTCATTTACACCGCGCATTGTTAAAATTGATACACAAGACTGGAGCAGCCATGAGAACACTATTACAGTATATGCTGAAGGCGCTACAAATTATGAGTATTCTATTGACGGCACCAACTGGCAGGAAAGCAATGTTTTTGAAGGTTTAGAGCCGGGTCAGTATACAATATTGGTAAGGGACGGATTAGGCTGTGGCATTGCCGAAAAAGAGGTTGCTCTACTATACTACCCTAACTTCTTTACACCAAACGGCGATGGCTACAACGAGAAATGGCAGATAAAGTATTCTGTACTTGAACCACAGATGAAGGTTACCATATTTGACCGCTACGGAAAAGTAATAACATCATTTGGCGGTATGAGCGACGGATGGGACGGTACATTAAACGGTGCCAAACTTCCTTCAACCGACTATTGGTTTGTTGTAACCCGTGAAGACGGCCGCGAATATAAAGGACACTTCGCAATGATGCGATAATTTAAGTTAGTTACTAAAAATCCCCTTCAGGCTGCTGAAGGGGATTTTTTTTATGTATTGATGTCAAGGTCGCGCAGGTAATCTTCATATTCGTAGAAGAAGCGTTCAAAGGCATCCATGCTAAGGCTGAAGAACCTGAAGGTGGCGGCCCAGCTGGCCATGTTGTACAGGCTTATACCGGTCTTTTCAACCCAGATGCGGCTGATGACGTTCCGGGTTTCAAGATGAAAGTCTTTTTCAAAAACCGCGTCAGGCAGAAATTCCTCAAGAAGGATAGATTTAAGCGACTCCATTTTCTCGTAGTATATCTTCCGCTTGTCTTCCTCGCGCGGCTCTATGTCCATCATTACCTGCGCCTTTTTATTATCTACATAAAATTTAAAAGACACGTCTTTAATGCGTGTGTTGTATAATAGCCACTTTCTGGGATAGGCCTCGGCAAAGGCGGTCCAGAATTCTTTTTTCATTTTTTGTGCTTCTGCTTTGCTAAACATGGTGCTGTTTTTATGGTAATTAGTTTTGAAGTATCTTTATGCTTCAATACCGTTACCTGATGGAGTTTTCCGAATTTATAAAATATATCCCAAAAATACTAAATCAGCAGTTACCAGCCTTGCAGGCACACCTAAAAATGGCTCCCGTAGGCCGTCCTGCGTCTATGGCTCCCGAATATTACAACCGGCTAAACCCACGCAAATCAGCCGTCATGATGCTGTTTTACCCAAAGCAGGGCAGGGCACACCTGGTGCTCATAAAACGCAATGCCTATCCCGGTGTTCATTCATCGCAAATATCTTTTCCGGGCGGCAAGGCCGAACCTGAGTATACCGACCTTGCGCAAACAGCAATCAGGGAAACGTATGAAGAAATTGGTGTTTTGCCGGAAGAGATTGATGTGGTAATGCCTTTTTCTGAAATATACATACCGCCGAGCAATTTCCTGGTGTATCCTTATCTTGGAGTTTCTGAGGGGGAACTTACATTTACTCCTAACCCCGATGAAGTTGATGCTATATTAGAGCTGCCGCTGGATGTGTTCCTTGATGACTCTATTATCACTTCGTCCCTCATGCAGACATCATACTCAGAAAGCATTACGGTGCCCGCCTTTACATTCGAAGATCACATAGTTTGGGGCGCTACTGCCATGATAATGAGCGAACTTAAAGAAACGATAAAAACCGCCTTAAAATAGTAAGGTTTTTGTAAGTTTGCGGTTTGATTTTTAAACTACTATGGGTTTATTTAAACGTAATCCTTTCGGTCATATACTCTTCCTTAAAAAGTGGCTTATACGGTATTTCGGGATACTTACGCATCGCCGCTACAGGGGCTTTAACGAACTGTAGATAGACGGCTCTGAAATAATAAGGGCGCTGCCTGACAGGAATGTCCTGTTCATATCTAACCACCAAACTTATTTTGCCGATGTGGTGGCTATGTTCCA
>JAEWKB010000312.1 GCA_023386255.1 Bacteroidota bacterium | reverse complement strand
TTCCGCATTAGGATTTGCTATTTAAATATTAACGTGCCTCAGCTTATATAATTTACACGGCCGCACTACGGTGGAGTCGCCACGGCGTAAGGTTTCATTATCAATTATAAGGTCAACATTGGCTTTGTAAGGCGTAGTAACTGTATCTACCACATAGCGGATGAAATTTTGCTGGAATTTAAAAGCACCCCGATTTTTAAAATATGTGGTAAGCCTTTCGCGTTCTCCTGCAAAATTGCTTTCATCATATTGTTCTCCGGGCTTTATCATCGACTCGTTTTTGGTGAGGTTGTAGAGGCTGTCCAGCGCAGGTGTTTCTATGTAAGTATTCAGGCTGTCAATTATATAAGGTTTCCCCGTAATTACATCATAGGTTATTTCTGCACGTTTTAAACCTACAGTATCAATTTTAAACCCAACCTTATTCCTGAAATATCCGCGCTTGTAGTAATAAGCAGACAACCTGTTCCTTGATTTTTTGATGCGGTTAATATCGATAATTGACGGCGGTTCACCGGTTCGTTTCAGGAAATTACTAAAGCCGGAAACTACAAATGAATTACCCAGCCGTTGCACCTGCTTTTCGGATAACAGACGTGTAAGCCTTTCATGCCGTCCGGGTTTTCGTTCAAGCCATGCCTTATAGGCAGAGTCGGCGTCGGGTTTGGCCAGATTGAAAAGGTGCAGCCTGAGGCGGTAACCCAATATGTTAGTATTGGGTAACTGATACAGCTGGTCTTTAAGCACATCTTCATTTTTAGTTTCGCCATTTACTATAATGTCGTTCTTCATCAAAAGATGTTTATCCTGCGGAACCCTTTTGGTAAGGGAGCAGGAATAGAATGCAAAACCCAGTAAAATAAATAGTGCTATTTTTGTTTTTTTATTTCTCAAGACGCAGTGCCAAATTGTAATTCAAAAATACATTTTTTATGGTTAGCAAAAACCAAATAAAGTTAATAACGGGGCTTCAGCAGAAAAAATACCGGAAGCAGCACAAATTATTTTTTGCGGAAGGCATAAAAGTAGTACAGGAACTGCTGAATTCCAATTTTGAATTAGATCATTTGTTTACTGTTGAAGATGTTTTTAAAGGCCTGCCTAAAGATAAGCTGACCCTTATTACTGAAGAAGAGCTTAAAAAGATAAGTGCATTAACTACACCTAATACGTGCCTTGCTGTTTTTGTTATACCTGAAGAAAAACCATTGCAGCACCGGGGCCTTATTATGGTGCTTGATGAGGTGCGCGACCCTGGTAACTTGGGAACCATTATACGGCTTTGCGACTGGTTCGGGATTACACAACTGGTTTGCTCTGAGCAGTGTGTAGATGTGTACAACCCAAAGGTGGTTATGGCCACTATGGGTTCATTATCGCGTGTTAATGTAGTTTATACCAACCTGCAGCAATTTTTGAAGGAAACGCAATTGCCTGTTTTCGGAACCTATATGGAGGGAGCAAACATTTATAACCTGTCGCTCCCGCAGGAGGGGATAATTATTATGGGTAATGAAGCTAATGGTATTTCAGCTGAAACGGAAAGTTATGTAACCAATAAAATATCAATACCCCGTTTTGGCGACCTGAGGCAGACTGAAAGCCTTAATGTAGCTACAGCTGCGGCTATTATTCTGAGTGAGTTCCGAAGGAATTTTAGTGGAAAGTAAAATTGATAAGCACCGCGCGCGTGGTCATTGAGCCCACATTGCCTGTATACTGGCTGTCGGGTACATTATCACGTATAATTTCATCATCAAGCCCAAATACACCACGTATAGAGGGTGAGAATTTAAAATACTCAAAATATAAGTCTATCCCAAAGCCCAGTTCATAGTTATTGGTCCAGCTTTTCATCCTGAACCTGCCTGAATAATTATCATCAACAGCTTTAGAGTTGGCCGAAAGATTCAGCGTGCGCGATACCCCGCCTACAAGATAAGGGCGTATGTTTCCTGCCCTTTTGGCTGAAAATTTGAGTAACAGCGGGAAGTGTATATAGGTTGACTTTACCTCTCTCAGCCTGTCAGTCTCAGTCCCTTCAATGTTAGGGAAGGTGAGGTTGCGCTGCGTGTAGTACAAACCCGGCTCAAACCTTAGGTCAAGATGTTCAAAAAGGCGCAGGTTGCCAACAAGGCCTACGTTAAAGCCTGTTGTGCTTTTTTCTATAATATCCTGTTCAGGAGTGTCTATGTAGTCAAACTTAAAGCCGTAGCTGTTAAAGCCTAAAAAGTAGCCCCAGTGTACACGTTGTTTGTCAAAATTTTCCAGATTTATTATGGGGTCTTTGCCAAATATCCTTGTACCCAACTGCGCATGGCTGCAAACAGCAAAAAGTAACGCTATGACTGCAAACAGTTTCTTCATATTATTTTTTTGAAGCTGAATAAATAGTTGCCACGCCCATAGTTTGCGGCATGTGCTTCACCTCTATAAACCCAACTTTGCGTAAAATATTGTTTAAAGCTTCTCCAAAAGGAAACACCGAAGCTGATTCGCTGAGGTAAGCATAAGCGGTTTTGTCTTTAGAGAATAACCTCCCGATTAGTGGCAGGATAAACCTGGTGTAAAAACCGTAGCCCTGCTTGTACGGAAATCTCGTGGGAACCGAAGTTTCCAATATTACGAAAATGCCGCCCGGTTTAAGCACACGCAGAATTTCTGTAAGGCCTTTTTCAAGGGTTTCAAAATTGCGGATGCCGAAAGCTACGGTAATGGCATCAAAATAATTATCATCAAAAGGAAGGTTCTCGCTGTCGCCATACACCAGTTTTATCCTGTTGTCCAGGTTGCGCTCCGCTACTTTTTTGCGGCCCACTTCCATCATCCCTTCAGATATATCAGCACCAATAATTTCCGTAGCGCCGGTTTGCGCCATGAGTATGGCAAGGTCTCCGGTGCCGGTGGCAATGTCCAGTATGGTTTGCGGGTGTTTTGCCGCTACCATCTTCAGGACCTTTTTGCGCCACTTAACATCAATACCGAAAGATATGACGCGGTTAAGCCCGTCATAATTACCCGAAATGGTATCAAACATTTGGGCTACCTGTTCTTTTTTACCCAGGCCGGAGTCTTTATATGGAGTTATTTGTTGCGGCATTGTAGTATTTTGAGTACGCAAAGATAGTGGAAGTTTTGTTAATAAGATGTTGTAGTCAGTATCTGCCTGTAATTGGGAGAAAGTAAGGTTATGTTTATGGCAGCCGGATTTATATATCCAATTTCCATTATCTTTTACCTCTGCTATAAAGAAATCATCTCTACCATCATAAATCAACTTTATATTGTTTGTCTGAATAATCCAAGATCCAAATGTTTTCTCGGCGAAATTCTTTAAGATTATATCTTTGTCGCTAAGCAATTGCAAGCATAAAGTGAACAAGAAAAGATTCCAATCGGCCTCTTTCTTCTTAATCTCAAAGGATTGCCGTTTGTCATATTCTAAGCTATCCTCCACGTTTCAAAAGTAAAATCAAACCTGTGCTTTTCATCTTTTGGATGAAAGACCTCTTCCGTAAGTTTCCAGACATTTTCGTCAAAATCAGGGAAAAAA
>JAEWKB010000305.1 GCA_023386255.1 Bacteroidota bacterium | reverse complement strand
GCTTTGTTGCACTGCTTTTTTCCTGCAACACCACCAACACTCCGCCACCTGATGTTAAACTTGGCGATGGCCTTTATGCTGAAATTGAAACTAACAAAGGCAAAATTGTACTGCAACTGGAGTACGTAAAAACGCCGCTTACGGTAGCTAACTTTATTACCCTTGCTGAAGGAAAGAACAACATGGTTACCAATGCTTCATTAAAAGGTAAGCCTTTTTATGACGGGCTGAAGTTTCACCGTGTAATCAAAGATTTCATGATCCAGACGGGCGACCCTAACGGAGACGGTTCAGGCGGGCCGGGCTATAAATTTGCCGATGAGATAACCGACCTTAAGCACAGTGGCCCGGGCATACTTTCTATGGCTAACGCGGGTAAGGCAACCAACGGCAGCCAGTTCTTCATTACACATAAAGCTACGCCGCACCTTGACGGCCTGCATACCGTATTCGGGCATGTGGTACAGGGCCAGGACGTGGTAAACGCCATTGAGCAGGGCGACCAGATGCTTACAGTGAAGATCATCCGCGTAGGTAAAGACGCAAAAAAATTCAATGCTGAGAAAGTATTTAAAGAATATTACGAAAAAGCTGCTGCCGAACAGAAAAAACAGGAAGAAGCAATGGCTAAAGTTAAATCAGATAAAGTTGCTGCTTTAGCTCAGGTAAGAAGCGGCGCTACAAAAACAGCATCGGGACTGGAATATAAGATAACACAAAAAGGAAATGGCGGCAAGCCGCTTGACGGCGCTACAATTTATGTGCATTACGCCGGTTATCTTGAAAACGGAATGCTTTTCGACTCAAGCCGCGAAGAAGTTGCCAAAGCTTTTGGAAAACATGACCCGCAAAGGGCTGCTGCCAATGCTTATACGCCAATACCTTTTAAAGTAGGCACAAAATCAGGTATGATACCCGGCTTTATAGAAGGCCTTGAAAAGCTTGAAGTTGGAGATAAGGCTGTACTTTTTATCCCATCACACCTTGGCTACGGTGAGAGAGGAGCAGGCCGTGGCATGATACCGCCAAATGCTAACATTGTATTTGAAATAGAAGTATTTGCTAATCCGCAACCGCAATAAAAAGAACCTCCAAATCGGAGGCTTTTTTTATGGGCTTTATGCTCTGAAACAATCAGTATTGCTGAACCTGTCGAAGCAGACTGTTTGTTACTTGCCTGTAACTGCTGCGCTTCGACAAGCTCAACGTGACTCGTCTGCCATCATTAGCGTGACTAACTTTTAAACTTCCAGTCGAACTCATCGTTAGCGTTTATAATAGCGCCCAGCTCTACCTTTACTACCTCATCAAACTCTACCTGAAAAATAATCCAGTTGGCTTCGTTGAAGTAATTGTCGGCTAAATCAAAGTTTTCTTTTTCAAATCCTTTTATTTTGTTGTCCGTGGCATGCTTCTCAACATCAGTCCACCTCTGCCCTATTACCTTATGCCCCGCAAGCTCAAGTGCAGGATTAGATGTTGTAATAAATCCTAACCTGAAATCTTCGTCCTGGTAAAACGTAAGGCGCAGTTTAAGCGTGTTATAAAGGTAGATATTGTTATTATCTTCATCTTTATACTTCTTGTCCGGTTCGCCGTAAATGGCCTTAACATCCTTCTCTTTCATCCCGAAAAGGAGCTCCCCTATACCTGCTTTTAAATTTATCTTCATTGTTTCTTAAGTTTTAGTTTTGCACCCTGTTTCACCAATATTTCCGAACCCTCTGCAAGGTAAACCGATACCGGCTCTGCATCTTTCAGGAAGGCAAAGTTATTGCCATACACTTTAGCGAAGTCAACATTTACAGTATATTCTCTTATGGGGTAGATCTGCCAGCGTGGGTGTGCCACTTCGTATTCTGATGTAGCAAAGTTGTTGATCTTGGTATATCCCCAAAAATGTTCAGTAATAAATTCTTCCTCGCTATAAGGCTTTATATCCACAGGTGTTTTGTCGGCCACAACTTTTAAAGTATTCCAGCTGCCTTTCTTCCAGCCGTACTCCACAGTTAGTGTATCGTCCCCCTCTATCCATTGATGACGGGTAGGCATGGTTTCATAGTTCTCGTTGTACAGCAGGTTAGCAACAAATGTTAGTGCAGGGCGTGGTACAATTTCTTTTATAAAAACCACGCCGCGTTTATACTCCACATTATCGCCATACTTAACGTAAAACCGAAGGTTTATCTCCTCAAAATCAATATGGAACGGGATGCGCATCTTCATCACTTTGGTATCAACAAACATAAAGCCTACCAGGCTCACGTAGCAGGTGCCGTTCCAAATATCGAGTTCAGTATTATAAGGCACATAAGGCTTAAGCACCTCCGGGTCAACCGCATAGTTAACCATTACCAGCTTACGCCACTGCGCATCAAGGAAGGTTCTTTTTGTTTTTTCCATTTCGATTTAGGAGAATCTGATTGAGATTCCTCTCTTCGCTAACGATGCGTTCGGAATGAAACGCGCCTATATTTAATATTCAAAAACACCATATTCGCTGGTGATGGTAAGCTTTTTGGTTGTTCCCCCTTCGGGGGTTAGGGGGCTTACACGTCCTACAACCTGCGCATCCACATTAAAAGATTTAGATATGGCTATAATATCATCAGCTATTTCCTGTGGCACATACAGTTCCATACGATGGCCACAGTTAAACACCTGGTACATTTCTTTCCAGTCGGTGCCGCTTTGTTCCTGTATCAGCCTGAACAGCGGCGGAACAGGGAACAGGTTGTCTTTTATAATATGTACATTATCAACAAAATGCAGCACCTTGGTTTGTGCGCCGCCGCTGCAATGCACCATACCGTGAATGTCCTGAGGCGTATATTTTTCCAATATCTTTTTTATAATCGGCGCATAGGTACGCGTTGGCGAAAGTACCAGCTTTCCGGCGTCAATTGGACTGTCTTCAACAGCGTCAGTCAGTTTTACTTTTCCTGAATAGACCAGCTCAGCCGGAACCGAAGCATCAAAGCTCTCCGGATATTTCTGTGCGAGGTAATTATTGAAAACGTCATGGCGGGCGGAAGTAAGGCCGTTGCTGCCCATACCGCCGTTGTACTCCTTTTCATAAGTCGCTTGTCCAAACGAAGCAAGGCCTACAATAACGTCACCCGACCTTATGTTGGCAT
>JAEWKB010000277.1 GCA_023386255.1 Bacteroidota bacterium | reverse complement strand
CCTGGATATTGTATTTCATGCCAATAATGTAAAGTATTTGGAATGGTGCCTTGATGCTATAGACCACCGCCCGCTCCTTAAAGGGCAGCTGCAAAGCTTTGACATGAATTACATGCGGGAACTACAGCTTGGTGACGTCGTACAGATTTATTCAGGAAAGGAAGAAAACCAAACATATTTCAGCATCGTAAAAGATGAAAAGCCATGTTTTGCATTAGAGCTGAATTGGAAATAAAATAAATCCCCTTCAGCAAAAGCAGGCCCACACAGGTCGCTTCCGCACAAAGGGGAAATTAATTTATATGAACAGGTATTAAGCCTGTTTTTCTTCAGCTACTTTGTTCTTAATAACAAGCCTGAAACCTTCACCGTGGATGTTAAGGATTTCAACATCTTCATCTGATTTAAGGTATTTTCTCAGCTTGGCAATATAAACGTCCATACTGCGCGATGTGAAGTAGTTATCGTCCCTCCATATTTTGGTAAGGGCAAGCTCCCTTGGCATCAGGTCGTTCTCATGCAGGGCAAGCATTTTAAGCAGTTCATTCTCTTTTGGCGAAAGCTTAATAGGCTCATCGTTCTCAAAAGTAAGGAAACGTAGCTTACTGTTAAGGTGGAACTTACCAATCTGGAACTCAAATTTAGAGTTGTCAGTTTTAGTTTCAGAAGCCTTACGCTGAATGATGGCTTTAATTTTCATTAAAAGCACTTCAGAGTCAAAAGGCTTGTTCAGGTAATCATCAGCACCCACTTTGTAACCTTTCAGCACATCTTCTTTCATAGACTTTGCTGTAAGGAAAATAATAGGCACCTCTTTGTTCTTCTCCCTAATCTCTCTTGCAAGAGTATATCCATCCTTATAAGGCATCATCACGTCAAGAATACAAAGGTCAAAATTGTCCTTTTTAAACTTTTCGAAACCTTCCATTCCGTTCTTAGCTAATGTAACGTCAAAATCGTTGATTAACAGATAATCCTTTAATACGGCTCCAAAATTCGGGTCGTCTTCTACTAAAAGAATCTTTTTGTGCGTTTCTTCCATATTGTTAATTTATTAGTGGCATTTTTATTATAAAAGTACTTCCTTTTCCTTTTTCACTTTCTACATAAATGTGGCAGTTGTGGTCGTCTATTATCCTCTTTACATAGGCCAGCCCCAGTCCGTGCCCTTTCACATTATGTATGTCGCCTGTGTGCTCCCTGTAAAACTTTTCAAAAATCCTTTTTTGGGTAGTCTTACCCATTCCAAGGCCCCTGTCCTGTATCTTTATCAGGATAAAATCCTTTACATTCTCAGTATAAATATCTATTACAGGCTCATCCGGCGAATATTTAATGGCATTATCCAGTATGTTCACCAGCACGTTAGTAAAATGAACGTCATTTAGCAGTGCTGTAGTACGTGAGGCACTAAAATGCCTTGTTAATGTACCGTGCCTTGCTTCAATAATTAAATAAACGTGCTCTATGGCATCTTCAATAATGTTATGTATATCAGCCGGTTCTTTTGTAATATCCAGCTCCTTTTTATCCAGCCTCGATATCTGCTACACATTTTCAACCTGGGCGTGCATTCTTTTATTCTCGTCCCTTATCATCTGCAGGTACCGCTGCATCTTTTCTCTATCTTCAAAAATTTTTGGGTTCTTTATCGCATCCAGTGCAAGGTTTATGGTTGCAATGGGCGTTTTGAACTCGTGTGTCATGTTGTTGATAAAGTCGGTCTTTATCTCTGATATCTGCTTTTGCTTTATAAGCTGGCTTAACGCTGTGAGATATGCAATGATAATGATGAGCGTAAATATGAGCGAAAGCGATGTAATGCCCAGTATAGATGAAAAGAGGTAACCCTGCTTTTCAGGGAAGCTTATCAGCAGCCTGTACTTAGATACACCCTCATTATCTGTAAGGAAATTTATTTCAGACGATACGCTGGGGTCCCATTTAAAATTTTCTGACCTTATCGGCGTAGCCTGTCCGTTGGTGCTGTAAACTGCAAATTCAAAAGGGGTAGTTACATCATTCTGACGCAATTCAGTTGCAAGCATTTTCCTGAGCCTTTCCTTTGTAATACGCTGCTCAAGCGTTTTTAGTTTCCTGTACTCGTTCAGGTACTTTTCAAACTGGTATATTTCATAGGCTTTAGAACCATTGCCGTTATTAGCAGCAGCATCTGTGCCCGACCTTAAACTATCAAAGAACGAATTTTCATCAGCACCATCTCCTTCTACATTATCATCGGTGTTCAGCTTTTTGTTATAATACTCAAGCATTTCAGTATGCAAAGGTTCGCGGCCGGTACTGTCCTTGTACGTTTTGTACATATCATAGTAGTTCCTTGCCTCCTGCTCCTGTATTTTGCTGCTTACTTTGCCTAAAATGCGCTGAACATGATACCTAAACTGGTCATCGCTTGTTTTCAGTGATGAATTCACCCAATATAGCTGTACCAGAATTATCCCCACAAGGGATAAGCTCATAAAAAATACCAGCAGACGAAACCGGGCTATATTCATCATTACAAATTTAACATTTTAACATTTAAGGCTTCAAAATATTAACCAAAGATTAACAGGAAACCCTACATATTATATTTTTTCAATTCTTTTAAGACTTCCGCCGCCTGCGCCATTGTAGCCTCAATATCCACATTTTCAATTATATAATCACTTAACTCCTTCTTCTTCTCATCATCCCACTGGGCCTCTATACGCTTCTTTACTTCTTCAGCAGTTACAGCATCGCGCTCCATTACCCGCTGCAGCCTTAAATCCATCGGCGCCGTAACAAGTATAATCTTATCACAGTGTTTGTAACTGCCGCTTTCAAACAAAATTGCAGCTTCTTTTATTACAAATCCATAATCGCTATGCTCCTGCACCCACTGCCTGAAATGGGCATCAACCTTTGGGTGAACAATAGCATTAAGCAGTTTTAGTTTTTCTGGGTTAGCAAATACAGCCGATGCCAGCTTTTTACGGTCAGGCAGCCCGTCTGTAAGAACCTCATCTCCAAAGGCCTCTTTTACGTCTTTCACAGTATCCGGCCGGTACAGCAATTTTTTAGCTTCTTCGTCAGCAATGTAAACCGGAACACCCTGCGATGCAAAATATCTTGCAATTGTGGTCTTACCACTGCCTATACCCCCCGTTAATCCTATTATCCTGGTCTTCATTTTTTAAAAAACAGTTCAGGAAAGGCATGCTGCGGTTCGGCCTTCAATAAATGTACTTTTATGAATGACTCTATATATCCTGAGCCGTACCCGGAAAATTGTATGCCTACTGCAGCAATTGCTAATAATCCAATCTTTAAGCTCTTATTTTGTAATGAAGCCATGCAAAACACAAAAAACAGGTACAAAATATAAAGATACAGGGGAAGCGTAATATTAATTAACAATACTATAAGAGAAAAAGCAAACCCTGCTATAAATAACGACGGAAAAAGAAAAGTAACCTTTTTATATTTGGGATGCCACAGGTCAAGAATAGGCCTTGCTTTGCCAAATTTATTTACCTGCCGGTAAAACTTCTGCCAGTTTATGCGGCGCTTGTGATATACATAAGCATCGCTTACCAGCCTGGTGCTGTAACCAAGCTTCCACAGCCTTATAGAAAGGTCCGGGTCTTCACCGGGATGAATGTCTCCAAAACCGCCTGATGCTTCAAAAGCCTGCCGTGACAGTCCCATATTAAAACTGCGTGGCTGGAATTTTTCAATCTTTTCTGATTTGCCCCGAATACCTCCCGTGGTGAGGAACGAGGTCATAGCGAAATTAATGGCTTTTTGTATATCACTAAAACAAGCAAGCGCGGCATCAGGGCCGCCAAAACAATCTACATAATTTTCCCTTAATGCCTGTGTAACATTTTGAAGGTAGTGCGGCGGGATGATGCAATCTGAATCTAATATTATAAAATAATTGCCCTTTGCTACTTTCATGCCATAGTTGCGGGAGTCGCCAGGCCCGGTGTTGGGTTTATAGTAGTAAGCTACATTTAGCTGCCCTGCGTACCTGTTACATACCTCTTTGCAGGGGATGGTAGAGCCGTCTTCTATTATTACAACCTCATACGGCTCACTATAAGTTTGCCGTGTAAGGCTTTCCAAAAGTTCTTCAATCTCATCAGGACGGTTATACACGGGTATTATCAGTGAAAAAAACATATTGCAATTTTTAACAAAGTTAATCTTTATAAATAAAAAAAGCCACCTGTACAGGTGGCTTTAATTTTTATCAATGGCAATGGTTATTGCTTTTTAATCACTTTGATGGACTTAACGCTGTTGCCCGATGATACATTTACAATGTATGCGCCATCAGCCAGTGCCGACATATCAACAGCAGTTTCCGTAGCATTAACCTCTTTGGCCAGCACTTGCTGCCCTAGCAGGTTGTGTACAGTTACACTTGTTATGTCTGATGTATAAGTAATGCTAAGCACGTTCTTAACAGGGTTTGGATGATAGGTAAATGATCCCATACTGAAATCATCGTTACCCAAAACAACCTGCACTGTTACCGCAAGCGGTGAACTGTAGCAATTGCCTGATAACAGCACTCCATAATAAGTAGAACCTGAGGTTACCATGGTACCCGGAGCAAGCGGATTAACATGGTTAAGCGCTTCCTGCTCATCGTCATACCATATTACCCCTGTTTCATTAACCACTATGTCTTCAATAGTTGCTTCAGAAGCTGCGTTTACAGTAATAATTTGTGTTGTACTACCTGTAGGCTGAGATACGGTTGTAGCATTAATGAAAAGGTCATCATCTGATGTACATCCTGTAATTGCTGTACTTGTCACAGCATATGATGTACTGCCGGACACAAGCGCATAAACCGTTGCAGCGTTAGTTCCGGTATAAGCTACAGTACCGGCAGCATCAGTAAATAGGCCGGTTGTTGGTGTCCACACATATTCGGCTGCATTAGTACCTCCTGTAATAGTAATCATATAATCTTCAAACTCACCGAAGGTACCATTGACTATATCTCCTATGGCACAAGCATTAGTTCCTGTTATAACGGCTGAATACCTTGATACCACACGCATACGGGTAGTGCCGTTATAGGCTGTTACAGGTACTGTAATGCTGCCTGAAGTTACAGTTGGGCTAAATGTTGATGTAGTTGAAGCATAAGCAAGTTCTGAAGCCTCAAACGCGCCATTATGGTTATAATCTATAAATACCCCAAACTGCTGCGCGTACAGGCCTGTTGTACCTCCTGCTTCAAATGTAGCTGTATAAGGAGTTCCTGCAACTACACTGGCTGTCATGTCATCATACAATGTATAGTCATTCTCAGCATCGCCACTATCATTGTTTACAATTCCTGCAAAGCTGAAGTTATTAAGGTAATCGCCGGTATCGCCGGGGTTACCAAATACTACAGGCTCACAATAATCGCCTAGCGGCGCTGCCATACCTCCTGTAGCCGTAAGCGGCACAATACTGCCCATACATGCTGTGGCGGGTGCCGATGTGCTTACCGGTACAGGAAGCGGGTGTACTGTTACAACAACCTGCTGGCTGGTAACACAGTTGGTTGAATTATCGGTAGCTGTTACAGTATATGTAGTAGTAGTTGTGGGTGCCACCATATGGCTTGGGCCTGCAAGGTTGCCCGGCATCCACACATACGTGTAGTTAGCATTGGCACTTGATACTGACAGCACTGTTTCCTCGGTTTCGCAAATTACTGCATCTGAAGCTTCGGCAGTTATAGCCACTGCGTTTGTTACTGTTGCAGTAACCATTTGCCTCGGGCTTGCGCAAAGGCTGCTGGCATTAAATATAATGTTTGGCCTTGCACTTACAGTAGCAGTGCCTCCGGAACCATTTACACTTCCTGTTACAGTACCACAAATATCTTCTGCAGACTGGTTATCGGCATAGGTATAGGTACCCGACACATAACTTGTGGTTGTATATGACACTGCTGATGAAGATCCTCCTGTGTTGGTATTGCTATAGCATGTCTGTACCACAATATTGCTCACACCATCCCAAATGAAAGGAACATCAAAATCATATGTATTTTCGCCTAAAGCTAAATCCTGTGCGCCATTGCTATACACCGGCGTAAGGTTATCAATGTGCGTTGTAGTAGCCACATTTTGTGTAGTAGATCCTATGCTTACTACAAAATCATTAAACGTAGCAGTACCAAGACTTGTTATATTATAGGTAAGCGAATTTATAGGCCCTGCTGCCATACCGGCCGCCTGCAGTTCAGATGCCCTGATGATATACTGCGTTTTGTTGCCGCCCCACCCATGGTAGTAAGGTGAGTTACCTGCCCCGGCCGATGTTTGGGTGCCTGCCCCTATTGCAATAAAGCTGTTTGGCAGTACCGTACCGGCGCTTACATAATAATTAGTGGTTTGAGTTATAACAGGAGTATTAAATGTAGCCCCGCTGCCCATATAATTTCCGTTTGCCGGAGCATCATACCAGAAAAGATTACCGCTTCCTGAGGCTGTGGCCTGCAGCGCTGCCGAGCCCTGTCCGCAAATGGTTGCCGGGGTTGTTCCTGTAAGCGTTGGATAATCACACAATGTCGTAAAGCTTGCAGCCGCTATCCATTCACTGGGCCCGTCTGTTCCGCCGCAGTTAGCCCTAACCCAAACATGGTAGGTTGTTGAAGGTGTTAAACCTGCAAGGCTGGTTGTTAAAGCTGTAGTATTGCCACCGTTTGGCGCTGTAGCAGCACCCGGTGCATTATCAGAATCAGAATAGTAAATATCGTATCCTGCAACCGGCACTACCGGGGCGGCGGTCCACATTATTGTAGCACTGTTTTTAGTTGCACCCGAAACCTGAACTGCAGAAGGCGGTACGCATGTCGGCGCTTCATGTATTTCAACATTATCAAGGAGAATATCGTTATAAAAAGCATTGTCAACCGGCGCAATGGTTTTATCAACTATAAATCGTAACTGTATGGTTTGGTCAGCATACGCAGGAAGCGGAATCTTAATCGTCCTCCAGTCAGCAAGGTTTGTGTTATCGGTAAATAGCTGCACCCACGTTGTACCGTTAAATATTTCGACCTTGAACACGTTGTTTGGATAAATTCCTGTGTTGTTGCTGAAATAATCAAATACAAGCTCAGGCACGTTAAGCGGTGTAACATCTATCAAAGGAGATAGCAATGTAACATTGTTCATGTTGGTTGGTGTTGAACCGTCAACCCAGGCAAATGTACCGTCAGGCCTTGTGTTACCGGGATCATAATCAACTGCTCCTGTAAATTTCCATAAACCGTTTGCCACTGGGTTTGATGATGTTGTTGACCAGCAGCCCGGTATAACACCTGCATCAAAGTCTTCCGAAAACGGCGCTATTGATGCTACACATGTTGTTGTAAATATTGCAGCCGGAGACCATAGGCTCATATCTCCCCCGCCACAATCACTTCTTACCCATAAGTAGTAAGTTGTATTGGGCGTAAGACCTGACAAAGACGCTCCTGCAGTAGCCGAATCGGTTCCTGAGGTTGAAGGTGTTGGCGGCGTATTGGTAGCCATATAAATGTACTCATATCCTCCTGAAGGCGCTGTTGCAGGCGGAGTCCATACTGCTACGGCAGTAGTAGCCTGTGCTGTTACATTAATTTGTGTAGGTGCCAAACATGTGGGCGGTGCCGTTACCGTAATAACATAATCTTCACTTTGCCCGAAACCTGTAGTGTTACAAGCTTCACCATGCGCCGAATACCTTTTCATTACCCGCATACGCGTTGCGCCCTGCATGGCATTAGCCGGGATAAGAATGTTGGCGGTAGCCTGTACGGCATCAAGCCCTGAAGAATTAAAAATTGTCCCAATGTTAAATGATTCTCCGGCATCGGTAAAATCATTGTCGTGGTTCCAGTCAAAATACACGCGGATGTAGTTGGTCCAGCTACCTCCTGTGTTCCCCTTTACAGTTATAGGGTACGTGAGTGTTGGTGCAACAATTCCTCCTGTTACTGCAGTAAAGTCTTCCATGGGGGCGCCTCCTGTCAGAGAGTTGCTGCTGGTGTTTACTATTCCTGCAAAGGATACTGATGTAATGGGTTCAACCCCATCCGGAAATAAGTTGGCGCAATAAGGCGCCGGGAACTGAGCCTGTGCCGACCATGCTGTAAGCATAAGTGTGACCGACGACAAGAACAGCTTTGTCTTGTAGTAATGTTTCTTCATAAAAAAGTAGTTTATATTCAGGTTAAATATAAAATAAATTTTTAACATATTTTTATGAAAAATAAAAAAAGTCGCCATTTGCGGCGACTTAATTACATTTTTACTGTTAACTATCTATTGCTTCTTTATTACTTTAACTATTTTTAAACTGTTGCCTGCTGTAATTTTTAGCAGATAGGCGCCATCAGTAAGAGCAGTCATGTCTATAATTGCAGTGGCCGCATTAACATCCTGTACATGTACCTGTTGGCCCAACATGTTATATACTTCTACAC
>JAEWKB010000260.1 GCA_023386255.1 Bacteroidota bacterium | reverse complement strand
AGTTACTATAAGGGGCGCCAGGCCTGACAGCTTTAAATAACGACCCCCCCCCGCCCCCGAAGGGGGAGCTGTCTCAACAGTCAAATAGTTACTTTCTATATTTTTTTCTATATTATCTTCCACTATGTTCTTTTTAAATATCTATAGTTCTCCCTTGGGGGGGGTGAGGGGGCTTCTTTTATAATTTTTAGCTACCTCAGCAATCAGCTTAATATGTTCCGGTGTTGTACCACAGCACCCGCCTATAATGTTTACCAGGTTGTCATCAAGGTATTCTTCTATAAGCTGCTGCATTTGCTCCGGTGTCTGGTCATACTGGCCAAAAGCGTTGGGCAGGCCTGCATTGGGGTGTGCTGATATGTTTAGTGATGTGTTTTGTGCCAGCCTCTTCAGGTACGGCTTAAGCTGATCGGCGCCCAGAGCACAATTAAAGCCTACGCTTAAGAGCGGAATGTGCGAAATGGAGATAAGGAAAGCCTCAACCGTCTGCCCTGAGAGGGTTCGGCCCGAAGCATCGGTTATTGTGCCGCTAACCATAACAGGAATATCAATTCCTGATTCTTCTTTTACTTCCTCAATGGCAAAAAGGGCAGCCTTGGCATTTAATGTATCAAAAATTGTTTCTACAAGTAAAATATCGGCACCACCATCAATCAATGCTTTTACCTGTTCTTTGTAGGCAATGCGCAGCTCATCAAAAGTTATAGCCCTAAAGCCCGGATTGTTCTCATCAGGGCTCATGCTGGCGGTGCGGTTTGTGGGGCCGATGGATCCGGCTACGAAGCGGGGTTTGGAAGGGTCTTTAGCAGTAAATTCATCGGCAGCCTCACGTGCCAGTTTTGCCGACTCGTAGTTAAGCTCATATACCAGATCTTCCAAGTGATAATCGGCCATACCTATAGTTGTGCTGCTGAAAGTATTTGTTTCAACAATATCGGCTCCGGCCTCAAAATACTGTCGGTGCACATCTTTAACAGCCTGTGGCTGGGTGATGGACAGAAGATCATTATTGCCTTTTAGCAGGTACAAGAAATCCTTAAAACGCTCTCCGCGGAAATCTTCTTCGGTAAAATTGTAACGCTGAAGCATGGTACCCATGGCACCGTCAAGTACCAGGATGCGTTTGCTTAAAGCTTCGTGTATATTGGACATAATTTAAGTTTAAAGTTTCAGGTTTAAAGTTCCTGTCGCGAAGACGGGAATTGAAACATTGATCTTCGGGTTATGAGCCCGACGATATTGTAATCTACAAATTATGTCATCAAAAAAAGGAGAGGAAATTTACCGAAAGCGGCAAATTACTTTGTGTTATCTATCCACTTGCGTGGTAGAATTTAGCACCTTCTTTAAGTGTAAAGGGTTGCTAAGGCTTCAACGGGTCTATTCCCTCTGCCTTTCGTGATAACAAATCAGTTTGTAAAAGAACACTGCAAAGTAATGCAATAAAAATTTATGATGCAAGCCTGATATAATTTTCCGCTATAACTAAAACTGCATCAAGCAGCTTTTCTGCTATTGTATCTTTATTGCCTTCAGCCTTAATAAACTTAAACGCCACGCCTTCGCTCTCTGCCTCAATTATAAATTCCTTTCGTAGTCCCGGGGGCAATTTTTCTACGTTATCATTCACCGAAATAATATTGAACCCGTTATTTATCAGGGTAATGTATTGCTGAGCCACAACCGTACTGCCAGAAGCATCTATTGCTATAAGATTGTCGAGCCCCGCACTGCTGATGTACTCCAGTACATCTTCAAATTTAAAAGGAATAGCAAATTCTATAAAATTAGCTTCCCATGCGTAACCTGCGCCTTCTTTCTCAAAAAAGGCAACGGTTGATTTTGTTATTACCGGAAACCTCAGGTCCAACCCTTTCTCATCAACCAGTGCTTTCCTGTTCTTAACTGCTTTATTTATAAGTGTGCTCCCAATATTACCTATCCCGAAGAGCACTATATTGATTTTCTTAGCCATAATACTTAAAATTAAAAAGAAACTGCCCGGGCCTCAACCAAGGCAGTCCTTCACAAACAAACCAAACAAACAACTTATGAATTTTATTGTGTATAATTATATTCTTTAAAAAGCGATACATCTACCGGGGTACTGTTGGCAAGATTGTCATACACGGGGCTACGTGCCTGTACCTCGTTAAGCCATTGTTGGAGTACCCCCAATGATGCTGTAGTAGTAGGCTTTAATGTAATTGCTATTTTACTGAACCCTGCCCTTTGGGTAGTAGGCTTACCCTGATATCGCTCAGTATTTAATTCACCGCTAATCTCAACCTGTAACGCTTTTAAAGCTATACCCTGTTCGGCAGCCACTATTTGCCCAAGCGAGTTAATGCAGCCCGCAAAACCTGCCAGGATATACTCGTAAGGGTTTGGCCCCTCAAGTTCAGGGTAATTTGCATTTTGACTGATGCGTAAATCTGTATTAAGTGTTTTCACTACAAATTGCTTATTGTTCCCGGCATAACCCAGCACATTAATTGATCTTGTTTCCATAACTGTTTCATTTTTGATTAATAAAAAAGGCTCTTGAGGTAGTTACCAAAAGAGCCTGACACTTGTAATTATATAAAGAGATTAAGTCATTCGCTTTGGTAAAGGCATATCCTATGCATCCATGTATTACACATGTGCTGGCGCTTGCACTTGATTGTATTGATATTATTATTTTTTAAGTTCATCTTGATTGGCATTGTAATAAAAAAGCCCCTGCTTTTACGGGCAGGGGCTTTATGAATTTATATTTTTGTTGAATTTAAAATCATGCAATAGCGGCCCCTGCGGAAAACTTCCACATCATGGTATGACGGTATTTGCAATTCATTAAGTTCATCGTTGCTGCTTTAATGCTTAACAAACTTCGTAACTTAAATTTATATATGCAAGCATAATTTTTAAATTTAACATTATAACGATTTAGTGCTGCTATTTAACCAGCATCTTTTTAGTTATTATTTCGTTATTGTTGCTTATAAGGCTATACAGGTATAATCCGGGCTTAAATTCATTAGCCTGCAACGTTACAGTACCTTTCTCTTCTTTTAACGGATACTCTTTTAATTTTTCTCCGCTCAAATTAAATACCATCAGTACTACATTACCGTCCCCTTTCGGGAATGAGTAGGCAATTTCTGTTCTGTTGTCAAAAGGGTTAGGCGTATTTTGCCCTAAATAATAGCCTTTCTCTTTAATACTTTCCATTTCATCCCGTGTGAAGTTTTCCTTAGCAACAACATATGTTTTTGCGTCGGCCAACTGGCTTTTAAGGCTTTCTACCTCTGCCGAAAGTTCCTGTATACTTTTAGTAAGTAACGGTATGAGTGCTACGTAATTCACGCTTTTGTATGAACCCACACCTTCATCTTTGTGATTTTTAACAAGTTCCGGAAGCACTTTTTCAAGCTCCTGCGCTATAAATCCGTGCTGTAAACCTGCAGGGAAAGAAATGCCAAACTTATTATCTTCTTTGAATGTATAGGTAACAGGATTAAGCTGGCCGATTACTTCCAATGCCGATTGTTCAGTTTTAATGTCTTTTTTAAATTGACTGTCAGATGTGAAAGTAGCCGATGTAGCTGTTATCGGCCCCTGAAATTCGGCAGCCGTAAAATCAGCGGGAAGTATAGTGTTATTTCCTTTTAAAACTCTTAAACCCAACGAAAATCTGGATTGTATCTCAACCTGTGCCCTTGGCGGACGGGTAGGTAGGGGGGTAACGATTAACGTTGGATCGGCAAATCCGAAAAATGAATTTCCGTTTGGTGCAAAATAGGCCGAACGCTGTGAAACCGTGGATGTAAAACTATCAGAAAACCTGATATCCAACCCGTCAGCTATGTATTGGATGAAACCGGTTTGTTCTGCTGAACTATAGCCCATAACAAGCGCTTTGCCTGAATCCTGTATCCTAAGGCCGTGAAGCCGCTGGTTTGATGGTGGCGTTACTATCTCACCGAAAGATGACCACCTGTCTGTTGTTGAAAAGCCGAACGTACCCGCCTGTAATTGTGTTACAATACCCGGTTTAAAGCGGAATATTTCCTGAGCGCCAAGTGGCGAAAGCGGAATTGTTGTTGATACAGCTCCCTGTGAGCTGTTGTTTTGCGAAAAGCCTGCAATGCCTGCCAGCATTAACAAAGCAGTAAGTGTAGTTTTTTTCATATATATAAAATTTAAGGTTATGTTAAATTTAAAAAACACAGGATTACAAAAATTTTTAACATCTGTTTTTTAACGGCGAATTAACTAGTGTTTAGTTATCCTAATTATTTAAAATTTAGATAGTTACAGTCAAAGCTATTGCTGCCACATGTTCTACTCTTACAGCAATGCGCACCTTGTTAAACAATAACTTTTATTTTATTTCTGTATTTAAATCTCCTTTAATACATTTGCACAGATAAAAACTGAGAGGAAAAATTTGTACTGATTGCAACCTCATTAAAAAATGCTAAAGCAGGATCTACTTCCTTTAGCCACACGTGCAAACCTTTTCCTTTCGCAATTAATTAGTATTTATGGCATATTTATTTACGTCAGAATCAGTGAGCGAAGGGCATCCTGATAAAATTGCTGACCAAATTTCAGACGCGCTGATTGATAATTTCCTTGCGTTTGACCCTGAGTCTAAAGTAGCATGCGAAACCCTTGTAACTACAGGACAGGTAATACTGGCAGGCGAAGTAAAATCTAAAACTTACCTTGATGTACAGCAGATAGCGCGCGATGTTATCAAGAAAATTGGCTACACCAAGAGCGAATATATGTTTGAAGCCAATTCATGCGGAGTACTTTCGGCTATACATGAACAATCACAGGATATTAATCAGGGTGTTGACAGGCAGAATAAAGAAGAGCAGGGCGCGGGCGACCAGGGTATGATGTTTGGTTACGCGACAAATGAAACCGAAGATTACATGCCGCTTGCGTTAAACCTGTCGCACAACATACTGCGCGAACTTGCTGCGCTTCGCCGTGAGAATAAAGAGATCACTTACCTTCGCCCGGACGCAAAAAGCC
>JAEWKB010000252.1 GCA_023386255.1 Bacteroidota bacterium | reverse complement strand
ATCCAGCACAATATGGCGGATATGGCTGTACAAAGGCCTGCTGTATTGCGATACAAGCCGCCTGAATGCCTTATCCTGTGTTTTGGGGTTCAGTAATTCTGCTATAAAAGCTTTTTCGTCCTGCAATTTTTAACGGCTTTTTGTTTAAGACTAAAGTTACTGCAAAAGGTTTAAAGGAACAGTATTTTAAGATTGCCTTAATGTTTAAACAGCAGCTAAGTTGTACTTTTGCATTTTTGAAACAAGAACATGATAAAGACCGTAATATTTGATATGGATGGGGTAATTGTTGATACCGAACCCGTTCATTACTTTGCTTACCAGCAGCATTTCAAACATTTAAATATACAAGTTCCCGATGAAATGTATGCCACCTTTACAGGCAATTCCACCAAAAATGTGTACCAGCGCATAAAGGAGCACTTTCAGCTTGTGCATGAAGTGGAAAGCCTTGTAGGACATAAGCGTGAAATTTTTAATAACGCTTTCGACCTGAAGGAAGACCTGCATCTGCTGCCCGGCGTACGAGAGCTTATAGTGGAGCTTTATGATTCAGGAATACAACTGGTGCTGGCCTCATCATCGGCTACAGTAACTATCGACAGGATATTCAGGCGGTTTGGCCTGTACCAATATTTTACACACATTGTTAGCGGAGAAGATTTCCCAAAATCCAAGCCGCACCCGGCTATTTTTATAAAAGCACAGGAACTTTCAGCTACACCAAAAGAAGAATGCATAGTTATAGAAGACAGCACCAACGGCATTAAGGCTGCCAAAGCTGCGGGAATATACTGCATAGGCTACCGCAGCGAAAATTCAAAGCTGCAGGACCTGACCGAAGCCGATATGATTATAAGCCATTTTAATGAGCTGTCGGCCGAAAAGATAAAGAACCTTATGTAGTTACCGGTTGCAGTAACACTTAGTAATCTGAAACTTTAAAACTGAAACAAACTTTCATGATAAACTGCGTAATATTTGATATGGATGGGGTAGTGGTTAATACCGAACCACTTAGCCACACCGCCAATACGGCTATGTACAAATCTTTAGGTATTGATGTGCCCGATGAAGTATATGCAACATTCATGGGAAATTCAGATAAGAACATTATCCAGAAGCTAAAGAGCCTGTATGACATAAAGCTGCCGCACGAAGAACTGCTGGAGGAGAAGTACAAATACTTTTTTGATGCTTTTGATAAATCAGAAGATTTGTCGCTGATGCCGGGAGTAAAAGAACTTATAGCAGAACTGCATGCTAAAGGGGTGAAGCTGATACTGGCTTCATCTTCGGCGAAAAGAAAAATTGAGCGGATATTTACCCGATTTGGCTTACATGATTATTTTGACCTGATTATAAGCGGTGAGGATTTTGAGCAGTCTAAACCAAATCCTGCTATTTTTAATGAAGCTGTGGCGCAGTCGGGCTTTCCAAAAGAAGAATGTGTGGTTATTGAAGACAGCACCAATGGCATAAAAGCCGCAAAGGCTGCTGGTATCTACTGCATTGCCTACAACAGCGGTCAAGGCCTGCCGCAGGATACATCTGAAGCTGATATGGTTATAACAGATTATAGTGAAATTAATTGTCAAAAACTGCAACAATTGAACACTGCTCACTAATCACTACTTATTAACCACTACTCCTGTACAGCCGCCTTATACACATGTAGCGCCCTTTCGCGCGCCTCCTTATGGTCTACTATCGGAGTATAGTCCAGTTCCTGGAACTCCGGCACCCATTGCTTTATATATTCCAGGTCCTTATCAAATTTCTTCGCCTGCTCAATAGGATTGAAAATCCTGAAGTAAGGCGCGGCATCAACACCGCTTCCCGCTGTCCATTGCCAGTTGCCCACATTGCTGGACTGTTCATAATCAAGCAGCTTCTGGGCAAAATAGGCTTCACCCCAGCGCCAGTCAATAAGCAGGTGCTTGCACAAAAAGCTCGATACTACAAGCCGCACCCGGTTGTGCATGTAGCCTGTGGCATTCATCTGGCGCATGCCTGCATCAACCAGTGCATAGCCTGTTTTCCCTTCGCACCAGGCTTTAAATTCAGATTCATTGTTGCGCCACCGAATTTTGTCATATTTAGGGCGGAAGCTTTTATACACAGTTTCAGGGTAGTGCCACAATATCTGCATGAAGAACTCGCGCCATATGAGCTCGTTCAGGAACGTATCACTTTTACTTTCTGACGCTTTTTTAACCACTTCACGAATGCTGACGGTGCCAAACCGCAGGTAGGGGCTCAGGCGGGAGGTACCGTCTATGGCAGGAAAGTTTCGGGTATCCTGATAATTGTTTATCAGCTTTGATGAAACATCAAAGGGCTCCGGCTCAATAGCCGATGCTGTAAAACCGATATCTTCTAAGCTTAAAAAAGGGTAGGGATGAGATGCAATTCTATCAAGCTTCTTTTCTGAATGATGCTGCTTTACCGGCTGTTGGGTAAACGAGGTTTTCCATCGTTTCATGTAGGGTGTGTACACCACATACGGCTGCCCGTCATCCTTAACTACTTCGTCTTTTTCAAAAATAACCTGATCTTTAAAAGTTTTAAAATCAATATTATTAGCATTAAGTATTTCACTTACTGCTTCATCACGCTTTCGTGCATAAGGTTCATAGTCATGATTGGCATAAACCGCTTTTACATCATGCGAAGCTATAAGTTTTTTAAAAACGTTTTCAGGCGTATCCTGAAAAACAGCCAGTGATTTATTATGTTTCTTCAACTCAGCCTGCATATCCTCAAGCAGCTTATGGATGAATGTTACCCGCGCATCATCCATTGGCAATTCCTGCAAAATATTTTTATCAAATATAAATACAGGAAGCACCTCATCACCTGAAGCAAGCGCTTCATAAAGGCCCGTATTGTCCTCCAGCCGCAAATCCCTCCTGAACCAAAAAACTACCATGCCTGCTCTTTATATTCGCCAAACAGTTCCACAAGCTTTTTGTGGCGGTAGTCAAAAATCTCCTGCAGCTTAGGCTTTACCACCAGCGGGTGAGCCATCCTCCCGAAAATACCCATTGGCAGCTTGTAGTGTACAATGTCTTCCATCTCTACACCACCGCGTATTTCCTTCAAAAAGTGTTTGTGGTGCCAAAACTTGTAAGGCCCGTAGCGCTGCTCATCTACAAAAAACTGTTTATCCTGCACATGCGTAATCTCAGTCACCCACTGCAATTTTATACCCAACAGCGGCGTTACATAGTAATGGATGATCTGCCCGGCAAACATTTTCCTGTCGTCCCCCGAAAGGGTAACAAAGCCCATAGATGGCGGCGTAATAACGGCCAAATTGCGGGGAGTTGATATAAAATCCCATGCTTCCTGTAATGATATGGGGAGGTTTTGTGTGCGGCGCAGCGTATAAAGCATATAACAATAATTTTCCCGGAAAGTTAGTAAACAAGACATTAAACAAATATTAAATACGAATATTTTTATCATTGCTTTAGCATGGTAAAGCCTTAAATGCTAAATTTGTACTTATACATAATATCAATCAAATTTTTATGAAAAAAATACTTATTACCGGTGCATTATTACTGGCATTAACAACAGGCATGGCACAGGTGCGCACACCACAGGCCAGCCCGGTAGCCCACATAGAGCAAGCCGTGGGACTTACAGATGTTAAAATAGATTATTCCCGCCCAAGCGCTAAAGGACGCTCTGTTTATGGAGAACTTGTCCCTTACGGAAAATTATGGCGTACAGGAGCTAACGCCAATACGGTTATTACTTTCAGCCAGGATGTGGTAATAGCGGGCAAAACACTGCCTAAAGGTAGCTATGCGTTATTTACTTTACCGAAGGCCGACAGTTGGGATATCATTTTTTACGCAGATACTAACAACTGGGGCTTACCTGAAAAGTACGACGATAAAAAGGAAGTGTTGAGGGCTACGGTTAAGCCGGAATTCCTGGGCCGCAATGTAGAAACTTTTACTATTGGCATCAATAACCTTGATAATGATTATGGCCATATTGAAATAGCATGGGAAAAAACTATGGTTTCGCTTAAGTTTGAAGTGCCTACACGCAAGATGGCCCTTAACAGCATAGAGACTGCCATGGCAGGCCCAAGCGCCAATGATCTTTTTGCCGCTGCGCAATACTATTACCAATCTAACGGCGACCAGCAAAAGGCACTGACCTGGATAAACCAGGCTATTGATAAAATGGCTAAGGCTAATGGCGGCGAAGCTCCATTTTATGTGCTGAGGCAAAAATCGCTTATACAGGCTAAATTAGGCGATAAAAAAGGCGCTATTGAAACCGCTAAACAATCGCTTGCAGCTTCAGAAAAAGCTAACAATGCTGATTATGTTAAGATGAAC
>JAEWKB010000239.1 GCA_023386255.1 Bacteroidota bacterium | reverse complement strand
GTGTCGGCATTGTGCTTACCAGCGGTGTATTATGAAAACCTTGGTCATCAAGACGGTAGCTGTACAACTTTCCACCATTTGGAAATAGTATCCAATAGCTTTTGTTGTCAGCATGAGGTGTCGCAGCAATATTTTCAGAACGTGTTTCAAAAACCTGCCCCAATTCATTTAAAAGAGGAGTATTCTTAGTCTCAGCTATAACTTCACCCAAAGGCAAGCCATTAATACCCAGTGGCCCACGTGTCATATCTACAACAGAATAAGCGCTTATGCCTCCGGGATCTGTTGGTTCTCCCCAGCCGCCGTTAAACACATAAGCCATTGTAAATACATAATATAAATGATTATTGCCTGGGTACGGGCTTATGATTACTTGCTGTGAGCTATTATGTCCTGATAATCCTGTGCCATTAACCATCACCTGATGCTGCCTGTTCCAAACAGTAACACCGTCAGTATAAAATAATAACTGGCCGGCTGAATCACTTATAACAGCTGTTCCTTCCAGCGATGATGATTGTCCGTCCAGGGGTGTCGGGGGATCGGTAGAAAAATTAAGGCCTGTAAAGTACCCAAAATACCAATTGTCATTTTCTCCCTGTGCAAAGGCGCACGCATTTGCCATGAGAAAGAGGTAGAGATATAACTTTTTCATAAAAATTATTTTTTCTCTGTTAATGCTTTCACCATAGCCTTTAGCTCCTCAATTTCGTTTGCCTGCTCTTTGTTTATTTTGTTTTGCTCTATAAGGTAAAGTGTCAGCTCTTCAATTTTTTCAAGCAGTTTTGCATCCATTTGAGCCACATCAAGGCCGGTTTCGATCATTTCCTTAGCAGAAGGAACATTAGGCAGGTGTTTGTTCTCAATAGTATACTTCTCTACTTCTTCAAGCGGCATCAGTTCATATTCTTTTTCAAAAACATAATCTGCCCAGTCAGCAGTAGTTTTTACGGCTACTTTTACTTTCTCGGTAAGGATGCCGTCTTCAACAAAAAGTTTAAAGCCATCCGGTGTTTTAATATCATTAACCCCGCTGCCAATGCGCACTTTACCGTTTTGATTGATACGGAAAAGCTCATTGCCTGCATTTCCAAAAGTTACTGCGGCCTTGGTAGTGTTTGTTGTAGCTTTAGAGTTAAATTCCATAAAGCCGTAATCAACATTCCATGAAACCGACTGGAATTTTGTTGCGATCTCTCCGGTAGTGATTGCATTTAAGCTAATATAAACACCATTAACATAATTGCGGGTAATGTTTCTGCCCCCAAAAAAAGCAATTTTTGGAGTGGCTCCGGTATTTAAGCTTAAGTGGTTGGTTACATCCAGCAATACTGTAGGGCTAGTATTACCAATGCCAACATAACCTGATCCCGGGAAAATGTTTCCTTGTGAATAAGCTGTTACTGCGCATAACGCAATTGCCAATGAGAAGAATTGTTTTTTCATGATTAAATAGGTTTATGGTTTGAGTCATAAATCTACTGTAAAAACATTTCTCTAAAACACTGGTGGTTATGCCTAAGTATTTATTAATCAAATAGTCTTAATCAAAAAAATACTCGGTAAATTTTAAAATCCAAATTTTATAAGGCATTAAAGCAGCTATATTTTAGCTATCACAGCCTTAATCAATTTTGTGATTATTTTAACGTGAGTACAGCTAGCCTGCCGTCAATCTCCAGTCCGTTAAAGTTAAATTCGCTCATAATCCATTCAAACGCTTTAATGTGGTATAGGAATACATGCGTAACATCGGTTTTATAAAACCACGTACCGAAATCGCGGCCGGGGTCAAACCTTTCGGTAAACACATATAGTTTACCGCCCGGCTTCAGCATGCTGCGCAGCTGTTTAAATTCGGTGTATGGGTCTTTAAAATGCTCGGCTGTTTCGCTGCAGGCTATGTAGTCATACTTTTTTTCAAGCAGCTCAGTGTAATTGTGGAAATACAGGTCGTACTGATTTATATTGTAATGCGCATCCCCTAACAGTTTCATTATGGGTGAACCGGTACCGGAGCCAAAATCCAGTCCCGTATGCCCCGGCTCAAAATCCTTCAGGATAGCATTTACTACAGGCGCTACAAAGTTTTGATACCGCACATCTTCAGGGTCGTTGTTGTGGTTCAGGTAGTGCTTTTTTTCCGCTTCAGGTGTAAGGTAATCCTTTGAATGTAAAAAAACCGAAGAGCAGTTGCTACATTGCAGGAACTGGCGGTTAATGTGCTGATAATAGGGGAGGCCTTCGCCTTTGCACAGCGGGCAGGGCAGCATCATATGCGTATGCCCGGTGGCAGCAGTTCCTTATACTTAGGGTTTTTCCTGAAAAAGGCTGTAACTTTAGGGTGGGTAGGCACCACTTTTTGGCGTTTCTCTTCGGCCATATCCAATATCTGCCGTAAAAAATCATTTGCTGTTTCATCACTCACGCCTTCAGGGGTGTTCAGGCGGGTAAGGAACAGTTTACGTTCCTGTACAGAGTACTCTACCGAAAGCAGTTTACCGTCAACAACGGTTTCAAACTGCCTAGAAAATTCGTTGTCCTTAATTTCCATAGCTAGTCATTAAACTTCATTGGTACTTCAATTGTCAATATTTTCGAAGGTGCTTTTATTTTTATTTCAAAAGAGTCAAACTCAACAATCCCATAAGCATCACGCTCATTTATAGTTTCGCCGTTAATTTCAAGCTGCCCCTCAATCAGGAACAGGTAAACCCCGTTCTCAGGTATTTTCAAACTATAGGCAACGGTCTGCCCTTCATCAAAAACGCCCAGGTGCAGGAACGCCTGCTGATGTATCCATAGCGCGTTGCCGTCAGTTTTATCTTCAGGAGTTACAACAGGCACAAGCTTGTTGCGGTTAGCATCAAGGTCAAAACCTTTCTGGTCATAACGTGGTGTCACATTTTGTTTGTCGGGAAAAATCCAAAGCTGCAGCGTTTTTGCCTGTTCGGTTTGGCTCGCGTTCATTTCGCTGTGCTGTATGCCTGTGCCGGCGCTCATTACCTGCACCTCCCCAAAGCGCACTGTTGCCTGGTTGCCCATGCTGTCGCGGTGGGTAAGGCCGCCTTCAAGGGGTATGGTAACAATTTCCATATTGTCATGCGGGTGCGTACCAAAGCCCATGCCTGCTGCAATGGTATCGTCATTAAGTACGCGCAGCATGCCGAACTGTACCATGTCCGGATTATAATAGTTACCGAACGAGAAAGAAAAATTAGCCTGAAGCCAGCCGTGGTTGGCTTTTCCTCTTTCATTTTTAGGGAAGATCCTTGACCTCATAAATTTTATAAATTAAAATTAAAGGAAAGCCGTTTTGCAATAAAAATTTTAATTTTATACAAATTTCGTAATAAAATTTGACACTCGTTCTTACAGGAGCGTTAAAACAACTTTGATGGAGAAAATCCCCGTTTATTTTGTGCCCGGGCTGGCATCGAGCCCAAAGATATTTGAATACATAAAGTTACCTGAAGACAGGTTTGAAACCTTTATAGTAGAATGGATATTGCCGGAAGAAGGTGAAAGCATGCGAGATTACAGCGCACGCCTGGCAAATAAATATATAAAGCACGAAAACCCTGTACTGATAGGCATATCTATGGGAGGGATGATTGTGCAGGAAATGTGTAAGCTAATAAAGGCCAGGAAGGTTATAATAATTTCCAGCGTTAAATGCAATAAAGAGTTTCCGCGAAGGATGCATTTTGCACGATGGAGTAAAATATACACTATTTTCCCGACCCGCATGATGCAGAATGTAGATAAGGTGAACAGGTTGTTTCCCGGCAACAACATTATAAAAAGAAGGCTGCAGCTGTATGAAAAGTTTTTGGGTTTCAGGGATAAGAAATACCTTGATTGGTCGTTTAAAGTTATACTGAACTGGGACCGGACTGAACCCGATCCGGAGGTTATACATATTCATGGCACAGATGATGGGGTGTTCCCTGCCAGGTATATTAAGAACTATATACCTGTGCCCGGGGGTACGCATATTATGATCATTGACCGGTTCGGGTGGTTTAATGAGCATTTGCCTAAAATAATAATGGGTGAAGAAGGAAATAAAGACACTACAAAATAGAAAGATATGGAAAGTTTAAGAAAAGCAGGCATTATAGCCGCGGTGGTAGCAATGAGCGGATTGTTCATACATGCCGTATCTGATAAAAATGCCACTGGGGCAGAGATAAGAAAAGAAAATTATTTCCCGGCTGAAATTGATTTTGCAGGTGAAAAAGCACCGCTGCATATTGCCGACGTGCGCGAAAGATTTGACCGCGAATTATTAGTTAACGCTAACCTGCATGCCACTACTCAATTAATAATAAAAAGGGCTAACAGGGCTTTTCCTGTTATAGAGCCAATATTAAAAAAGTATGGTGTGCCAGACGATTTTAAATACCTGGCCGTGATAGAGAGCGGGCTGGTAAACGTGGTTTCTCCGGCGGGGGCAAGGGGCGTGTGGCAGTTTATGCCTGAAACCGGAAAACAATTCGGGCTGGAGATAAACGATGTGGTAGATGAGCGCTACCATCTTGAGAAATCAACTGAGGCTGCTTGTAAATACCTGCTGAACGCAAAGCAGAAATTTGGCTCGTGGACACTGGCTGCGGCTTCTTATAACGGCGGAATTGCGGGTGTGAACAGGCAGATTGATTTCCAGGGCGTAACAAATTATTACGACCTGCTTCTTACCGAAGAAACGGCACGTTATGTATTCCGTATACTGGCACTTAAGGAGATCATGCAGAAGCCTGTGCAATACAAATTTAACCTGCAGCCGGGTGATCTGTATCCTGTTATTGCCGCCAAACAGGTAGAGGTAGCTGCTTCGGTACCGGACCTGGCGGTTTTTGCCAAAGAACAGGGCATTAACTACAAAATATTAAAGATACATAACCCGTGGCTGCGTGACAGGATGCTGACTGTAGCGCCGGGCAAAACGTATAAACTGGAAATTCCTACGGAAGGTTATTAATAGTTGCGTGTTTCGGTTTCCGGGTTGAACTCAATAACCCTGAATTCTAAACTCGGAACTTATTTTGTTGCCAGCATCTCCTTTTGCAATTCTTTGTTTAGCAGGATTGTTCCCATACCGTCAAGGTAGGAGTTGAAGTTAATAGCGTATGCTTCGGTGTAAGGTGTTTTTTTAGGGCATTTCTTCATGCCGCAACGCCTTATATCGACCACCTTCAGTGTTTCATCAAGGAAAAATGTTGTTGGGAAGCCCAGCTTATGCTTTAATGCCGAAACCATTGGCGCATCATTTTTATAGGACTCATGGGCATAACATACAGTAATGTTCCGGTTAAACTTGCGTTTGATTTTCTTTATATTGTGGCGCTTGTCCCAAAACAGCACTACAATTTTTACATCTTTACCATATTTTTGGGCAAGTTTGTTTATGGCAGGTATTTCTCCGGTACTCGGTACACACCACGATGAGTAGGTAATAAGCATTACCGGCTTTTTAATGCTGCTCAGTTTAAACTTACTGCCGTTTGCCTTTCTAAGAGTGAAATCATCAAATTGCGTTCCTGCCAGGTGGTTTTTTACCAGCGAATCAAACAGGAACTTTGCGCGCTCATCATCACCGCGGCGTGTGGCACGGTCGCTTTCTTTCTTGTACTTTTTAAAGCCGATCTTAATTACTTCAGAAAAATAAAGGGTGTCACTCTGGCTGTAAAGGGAGAGCGGTAGTAAGGTGAGTAGTATAA
>JAEWKB010000207.1 GCA_023386255.1 Bacteroidota bacterium | reverse complement strand
GTGTACTGGGGCTAAAGCATATGGAAATAGTGTAAGTGAGTAAAAAAAAACCGCCTCAACAGAGGCGGCTTTTTTTATTCCATTTCGACTGCAGCGCAGCGGAAGGAGAAATCTTTTAATATTTAGTTGTCTCCCTTTTGTCATTCTGAACGAAATGCAATGGAGTGAAGATAAGAGATTCTTCCTTCGTCAGAATGACAAACTATGTCCATCAATTTTTCAGGTATTACGCTTATCTAAAAACCTGATCAGTTTTTTGTAGAGCTTTACAACAGCATAAATAATGGCTGCCCAAAAAAGTAGGACAAATATTTGCCAGAGGAGTAATCCTATCGAGATATCATTTATTTCCATATCATGTTTATTTATTTATCCCAAGGTGTTAATCCGTCTATCTTTTGTACCTCCAGCACTTTTTTGCTTTTGTAAATTGATGGTTTCACTTCGGTTGCATTCAGCTTTACCATCACCTTTTTGTTTTCATCCTGTAGGTCTTTTAGTTTATAACCGGAAAATGATTTGTATTCATCTTCCGTCAGAAAGACAAGAAGTACTTTGCCATCAGCTGTTTTTACTTTCATATAAGGTGATTTCTCAAGTCCGGCCTGTTTTATAGCATCAACTTGCGAGATAAGAGCCTGCTCATCCTTCGTTGGATTTTTCTTCAACCTGATGTCTGCCACCATTTTATTATACAAATTCTGCTGCTCATTATTCAGGCCATAGGTATTTACGAACTCAATCATCTTGAAATAAAGCATACCTGATATGGTTTCTTCTTTTGGTATAAAAGAAAACAACAGGATTAAGCTAAATAATAAAAGTAATTTTTTCATCACTTGCGATTTTTATAGTATTCGGTCTTAGCCTCATAATATCTAATCAGAGTCTTAAATAATTTTAGAGCATAAACAACTACTACAGTAGTACCTATAAGGATTAGAAGCGGCACTAAAGTTAGTGCAACTTCAGCGTAAGAAGTTTCGCCAGAGGTGTATACGGTGTTCATAGTAAGGTGTTTCTTATCGCAATTTAATAAAAATTATGAAAAAATATTTACTAAATTGCTGCAAACAATCAAATTATGAAAAAACTACTACACCTTACACTGCTTTTATCTTTTACTTGTTTCGCCCAGCCGGAGAAGGATTCACTACTGGCACGCGATCATGATAAGGTAATCCGGCAGCTTAAAATGATGCGTTACCTGGACAGTATTGTAACGCAGGAAATGGTAAAGTCAGGGAATGGCACTCGTGAAATCCACAGGAGCTTTTACAGATTCTACCTGGACACAATTGCCGGCCAGAGTCCTTTTGGCTTTAAGGAAACAGCCAATTACCTGGGTTACCAAGGTACTACCGGACCGGGAACCTGGAAAGACTTCAGGAGCAAGGTGTACAGCCGAAATATTGATGAAGTTTGTAATATAACCTGGAAATATGGGTATGTTAGCCCTAAACGGCTAAATGCAATTGTACCTGGTAAGTATAATTCTATTATGCTATATGCAACCAGAGATTACAGTGCAGACAAAAAGATTAAGAAGATCTTTAAAAAGGAATATAAAGTAGGAAATCTTGGTAAAGAAGAATATGAATATTATAAGTTTATGCGTAAGAGAAAAGGTATTTTAAATAAAGAAGATGTTGAGTACTTACAGAATAATACTAGTGGCAAGATAAATTTCAGTAAAGTTGATATAAATTAGTGGTTACTTCGTCACATTCAGCTGTTTTGCTGCCTTTACAATCCTTTCCGATAAGCTGTTAAGCCACACCAGCTGCTCAATAACCAGCTGTGCTTCCTGCATCCGCAGCTGAAATTCCTCTTCGGCGGTAATGTGCCCTTCCTGCAGTTCGCGGGCGCGTATGTTCTTCAGTTCGGTAAAGCGCATGGCCAGTTCACGGTTGCTGCCTTCGGTATCAATTTCGGCAGGCACATCCATGTTCAGCAAGGCTATGGCATGTTCCAGGTTCTTGGTCACGGTACGCACCACTACGTTAAAAGCTTCGGATGCCTGTGTAGTTTTATGCGACTGGATATAGGTGCCCAGCGACGCCAGTGACGACAGCAGCGTATGGTTAAGCACCGCCAGCTTGTACACCTGCTGCAGTTGCTTTTGCTTCGATTTAGGTTCCTGCGTCATGCGCTGGTAAGACGACATGAGGTTACCGATTTCTATAAAAGCATTTTTCCTCGCAAGGCGGTAAGCCGTAGAAACACCTTCTTTTTTATTGTACAGCAGCGAGATTTCGTTAAGGTAGTCTCTGTTGGCTTCAATAGATTTTTTGATGAACACCGGCTGGTTGATAAATTCCCATGTAGGCCAGAAGAAATAGCTCGCGCCGAACGACAGTGCTGCACCCACGGCGGTGTCCAGTATCCGGTACTGTATCACGTGGATAATGTCGGGATTCAGCATGCTGTAAATGAAGACTACGTAAATAGTAACAAACGTGGCCCCAATGCGGTAGTTAATGGCTGTAAATGTAAAGCCAAGCATCATGCATATTATAGACAGTGTGCCTATAACAATGCTGTTGTGTACAAAGCTCAGGACCACAAAAGCAATGACCCCGCCGGCTACTGTACCTATTATCCGCTGGTAAGAACGCTCTTTGGTAAGGCCATAGCCTGGACGCATGATTACTATGATGGTAAGGAGTATCCAGTACACATTCTGCAATGGGAAAATGAGCCCAATAATAAATCCTAATGCTATAGTGATGGTGAGCCGCAGCGAGTGCCTGAAAATAGTGGAAGAGAAGCTTAAATTTTCTTTAAGTGTGCGAAACGGGTAATACTCCGGGGTTAGGAATTTTTCCAGGTCCTTATCCTTTCCGCGCAGGTCTTTCAAGGCTGTAGTTTCGGTAAAAGACCGTTCAATTATCTTTATCTTCTCCACCTGCTTCTCAGCATAGTGCAGCATGTTCGTGAGCACGTACACCCCTTCCGATGCTTCTGCTCTGCCAAGTTCATCCTCATACGCTTTTATGGCATTTTCAAAAGCCTCCAGGTCCTGCAGCAGCTGGTGTTTCGGTACATATTTCTTTTTATTCTCCAGGCTTTTAGATATCTTTTTTAATGTTGATGCAAGGTTGTAGGCCAGGTTCTGGTAGGTATGCAGCACCTTAGTGTGGCCCTTAAACTTCTCGTGCAGCTTGCTGTGGTCAAAAGATGTAGAGAGCGCCAGCTCCAGTATCTCGAGCAGGTAAATGAAAACCACCAGCATTCGCCGCGTTTTGTTAGATGTCCCTGCTGTAGAGTGGTTGCGTATCAGTATCTCGCGCAGGCTCTCATGAGTGGTGTTAATTTCCACCTGCAGGAACAGCTGCTTCTCTACAATTTTAGCCCTGTCGGCATCGGTATTCCACAGGTCGCCGCGCAGCTTCATGTACTTGCCTGTCAGCCCCAGGCATTCAGCAATCTGCAGTTCGGTGTACCGGTGCGGGCTCAGGTAATTAAATATCAGCGATATTGTAGTATAGATTAGCCCTCCGCAAAACACCAGGCCGGCTCCCGTAAGGATGTCCCACCCGGTGCGCAGGTGCCCCGTAGCCAGCGCCACGGCCAGCAGGCCGGAGAATGACACCATAGTGGCGCGCTGCCCGTAAACCGATATCATTGAAAGGAAGAAAACCAGCAGCGTAATGATAGGGTAAAACAGCCACGGTACAGGGTGCAGCACATTAACCAGCAGGTTGCATCCGGCTACTATTAAAGATGCCACTACAAGGCCCTTGGCACGGTGTTTCAGGTTGCTGGGTATATCGGCAGGGTAGGCCAGGAACACGCCAATGGCTATGGTAAAGCCCACCTCAAACATATCTAAACGGCTTAGGATGAGCACGGGCAATACCGCGGCAATGGTTACAATAACCGCCTTGGTAAAGTTGTGGTTGTCGGTAAATCGCCGTACTCGTTCTATCATAATTATGGGTGTTAGGCAAAGGTACTAAACAGGTGGCTCATAGTTTTGTAATTAGAGGTAATTCTCACAAAATTTTAGCATTTAAAGCGGGTAATAAACTTAGATGTATAATCGTTTTTATTTATTAATTTTGCGCACTGCATAGACGGGTGTTTATGCAAAGCTTTAAAATTGTTGACCATGATATTACCGATAGTAGGATACGGCGACCCTGTATTACGTAAAAAGGGCGAAGAAATAACTAAGGATTACCACAACCTGAAGCAGATTGTGGCCGACATGTATGAAACCATGTACAATGCCTACGGTGTAGGGCTTGCGGCACCGCAGGTTGGCCTGGCTATACGCCTTTTTGTAATTGATACCACGCCTTTTAGCGAAGATGAAGACCTAACTAAAGAAGAGCAGGAAAAGCTTGCTGGCTTTAAAAAGACGTTCATTAATGCCACTATCCTGAAAGAGGAAGGCGAGGAGTGGGGCTTTAACGAAGGCTGCCTGAGCATACCTGAAGTGCGTGAGGATGTGTACCGCCAGGAGCGTATTACCATTGAATATTATGATGAGGATTTTAATAAGCATACCGATGTTTATGACGGATTGATTGCCAGGGTGATACAGCATGAGTACGACCATATTGAGGGAATATTGTTTACCGATAAGCTTTCATCGCTTAAGAAAAAGCTTATACAAAAGAAGCTCCAGAACATTATGGAGGGCAAAACAAGGCCTGATTATAAAATGAAATTTATTGCTAAAAAAGGCAGATAATTTTTGTTTTTAAACCCAAAGATTAGATATTTGCCTTCCTTAAAAAATTAAAAAATGAGCGTTGATAAAATATTAGCCATTTCCGGAAAGCCGGGATTATATGCCTTAAAAATACAAACAAGGACAGGTTTTGTTGCCGAATCATTAATCGATGGTAAAAAAATTACCGTAGGGTTAAGGAGCAATGTAAGCCTTCTTTCAGAAATATCGGTTTATACCTATGAAGGGGAGATACGCCTTGCTGAGGTGTTCCGAAAAATTGCTGAAAAAGAAGATAACGGGCCTGCCATGTCTCACAAAGAAGACAATGCAAAGCTAGAATCGTATTTTCGTGAATTGCTTCCAGAGTTTGATGAAGACCGCGTATATGCATCTGATATCAAAAAGATACTGAACTGGTACAACATGCTTCAGGCTAAAGGGCTTGTTTCTAAGGATGAGGTTGCCACTGAAGAGGCTCCTGCTACAGAAGAGGAAGTTAAGACTGAAGAGTAATCTTCAGTTGAAATAGTATAAAGCAAATCCTGTCATTAGTATGGCAGGATTTTTTATAATATATATTCAAGATTCGTCATAAATAATAAAAACAACATAATTGTCAATATAAAGCCAATCAAAAAATACCAGTAAGTTTTAAGTTTTGTTTTAAATATAGCCCATAAGAGAAGGGATATGCATATTGCAACAACAGACGTTACTGCTAATACAAATCCCATTACCGCAACAACATCTCCGCTCAGAAAAAACATAATTTAAATTTTTATCAAATATAATATAAGAGTCATAAGAATAGTATTTATATTTTTGACCTACAATTATTTTGCATTATGAAGACAAAACCAAGAGAAGGATGGGAAGAGATGATAAAAAAAGAAATAGAGTCAAATCCGGAGGCTTTATTACCTGACTTTTTTGAAGATGAAATACATGATTGGACTTGGTAAACACACATAATATGAACACACGCCAACAACAGCTTGACGCTTTTAACCGCCTGCTCGACATTATGGACGACCTGCGCGAAAAATGCCCGTGGGACAAAAAGCAAACGCTCCAGAGCCTGCGCCACCTTACTATTGAGGAAACGTATGAGCTGGGCGATGCCATACTGGATAATAACCTGCAGGAGGTAAAGAAGGAGCTGGGCGATATATTGCTGCACATTGTGTTCTATGCCAAAATAGGCAGTGAAACCGGTGATTTTGACATTGCTGATGTGGCTAATGAAATATGCGAGAAACTGATACACCGCCACCCGCACATTTACGGCGATGTTGAGGTGGAAAACGAAGAGCAGGTAAAGCAGAACTGGGAAAAGCTGAAGCTGAAGGAAGGCAAAAAATCAGTGTTGGAAGGTGTGCCTAAAAGCCTGCCGGCGCTGGTGAAGGCCAGCCGCATACAGGACAAGGCTAAAGGAGTGGGCTTCGATTGGGAAGAGCCGCACCAGGTATGGGACAAAGTACAGGAAGAGCTGCAGGAGTTTCAGGAGGAGGTGCAGAAGGGAGATAAGGACAAGATTGAGTCAGAATTTGGGGATGTGTTGTTCTCCATGATCAATTATGCACGGTTTTTGGATATTAACCCCGAAGATGCACTTGAACGTACCAACAAGAAATTTATAAAGCGTTTCCAGTACCTGGAAAGCAAGGCCGCTGAGTTGGGTAAGCCTTTGGCTGACATGACCCTTGCCGAGATGGATGTGTTTTGGAACGAAGCTAAAAAACTATAACTAATGAATAAGATATTACTGTTATTGCTTGTCAGCAGCCTTTGCTTTGCACAGCGTCAGGA
>JAEWKB010000189.1 GCA_023386255.1 Bacteroidota bacterium | reverse complement strand
CCGTGGTACTGCCAATGAGGCGGAAGACATGGAAACGGCTGAAAACCGTGATTTTAACTCAGACCTTGATGAAGGCCGCTATGATACTGATAACCCTGAAAATAAAAGAAGCCGGGGTAATATTGATTTCGGAAAATAAAACAAAAGGGGCCTGTGCCCCTTTTTATTGATTAATAGTTGTCAGCTTTATTATCCGGATCGTTTATAAACTGAATGTTGGCGTGCAGCTTTATATTCTCACCAAGCACAAGTCCGCCGGCTTCGGTCACATCGTTTGAATGAATGCCGAAATCGTTGCGGTTAATCTCTCCCGACATTTCAAAACCTGCCCGGTTTATCCCAAATCCATCTTTGGCCTGACCTCCAAATAAAACATTAAGTTCAACAGTTTTAGTAATACCCTTCACCGTGAGCTCACCTGTAAGTTTATGTTCATCGCCCTGCAGGTGCGTAAAGATTTTAGACCTGAATTCAATCGTAGAAAATTGATCAGCATTAAAAAAATCAGGTGATTTTAAATGCTCATCCCTGTCGCGGTTATTGGTGTTAATGCTGTAAACATCTATGGTAATAGTAAAGTAAGCATCTTTAAAATTGTCGTGCTCAGGTGTTACCATGGTACCCGAAAACACCGTAAATGAACCTGTAATGCTTGATATTACCAGGTGCCTTATTTTGAAATGCACATCAGAATGTGCGGGGTCTATAACCCAGTGCCTTGTTGCCATAATTTTAAAAGTTGAAGCTAATTGCAGATTTATAATATTGTTTGCAAGTAAAGCCTTATATGTACCCTACTAAATTAGCTACTGCAGCCTTATTAGCTATGGTGTTCAGCGTGAATTATTTGTTAAACTTTTCCAACCCTTTAAAATGATGTTTCCCGTAAACATCAGGTATTATGAGGTTCTTTTTAATGTGTTAATGTATTTTCTAACATTTTAGCTAAAAAGCAACGTTAATTCATTTAAATCTACGGCTACAGGGTTGCAACTTTGTAATATAACCTCAAATAAATAACATCATGGCTACAACAGGAAAGCAAACACCGGCGCCAAAAGCAACCAGCGAGCGTAAGTCGCCTGCATCGGAAGCGGCAAAGAAAAATGGCAGGAAAGATACTTCTACTAAAGAGGTTTATCCAAAACCATCGCAAAAGAACTAAGTAAGCAACAACAAATAAACTATAAGTTATGGAAAATAATAATAACGGCAACTATGGCTCAGGAAGCCATGGCCACCACGATAAGCACGACAACCGCAGCAATCAGGATGAAAACCAAAGCATGAGCAGCATGAGCAGCGACATGGATGAAGGCACAGGAAGCAGCCACCGCCAGCAAGGCATGGGCAGCCGTGGTAACGACAACAACGATGCACTTATGAGTGATGATGTAACAGGATGGGGAAGTGATTCTGCGAGAATGAGCGGCAGTAACATGCCTAATGAAAGCGAAGAAGACAGCATGCGCCTGAGCAGCGACAATGACGATTTTAACCAGTCGGGGTTTGAGGAGGATGATGAGGCCGAGGAGAAGCAGGCATGGAGAGACAAAATACGTAGTGACGACTCCCGCACCTTTAATGAAGATGAACCTACCTGGAAAGAAGAAAAACGCATGAGCGGCATGGAAGAAGACAATGAGGAAAACGAAGGTGGATCGGGTGCTGATTACGGCAGCAGGAATGCCGGAACAGCCAATAACAACTGGGATGCTAATGACCAGATGCAGCGCGGCAACGGCCTGCATGACGATGAAGAAGACAGGAATTCAGCTTACTAAAGCTGTTACTGATAGAGTTAGACGTAAGAATTATTTATAGTTCCGAACCTAATTCAAACAAAAGCGGAATAGTTTTACTATTCCGCTTTTTTATTTTAAACCCTCCTGTTATCTGCTCTCCAGTGCTTTATGGAACGTTTTATTTCATCGGGCGACAGGCTCTCAGTCACTGCCCTTTCCGCCAGTGATTTAAGTTCTTCATCAGGGGCAAAACGCAGGGCAAACAGCTTTCCTTCTGTCAGCTTTGCTTCCAGCGGTTCCAGGCGCTGCCCAGTTACCACAAAATAACGATACCGAAGCTCCAGTAGTACCAGGCGGTTTTGCAGCGTAAGCGCATAATGCTGCCGGAGCATAAAAGCAAGCCAGGTAATAACAGCAACAAGCAGTGCCATAAATATCCACAACAGCCTGTTACCCTCATCAGCCACAGCCTGCCATACCCCTAAGCTAATCAAGACCAGCATTAGAGGGTAAAATACAAAATGGTGTGGAGGATAAAAACGGATGTGGTTATTATAATTTTGCTGCTTCGGCATTATCTGAGTTCATTTATGTATTCAACAATACCTTTAGCTATTTCGTCCTGTTTATCTTCATCGGTAAGATAGGCCCTGTCTGATTCATTCGATAAAAATCCCAATTGAAAATTAATCACAGGCGCGTCAACTTTTTTCAGGATGTAAAAGGGTGCATCTTTTATACCGCGAGACTTATAGCCTTTTTCAGCGGTAAATTTATGCTCGAGCTTAACAGCTTCGTAATTAGCTTTTTCGTTAGCAAAAAATTCCATGCCATATGCTTTTCCTGTTTTTTCATAATTGAGGTGTAGTGACAAAACCAGGTCGGGGTTAAGTTTATTAATGCTGTTTACCCTCTCGTTAAGCCCAAGAAACTCATCCTGCTTTCGTACAAAGTGAAGTATCACTTCCTTATCGGTAGTATATTTTTTTATCTTACCTGATATATTTGCTACAATTTCCTTTTCCGTAAACGTGCCGTAAGATGCGCCCTGGTCTTTACCGCCATGGCCGGCATCAATAACTACAATAAAAGGATCATTGTCAAACTCAGGAGTTGTAAAAGCCAGTGAGAACAGAACCGCAAAGGCTGCCAGGAATTTAAATGAAGTTTTCATATGGAAGGTTGTTTAAGTTGCTGATGTACTGTGTACAACATTATAA
>JAEWKB010000076.1 GCA_023386255.1 Bacteroidota bacterium | reverse complement strand
GGGCTGTTATGGAACCTGTTTATGCAGGCTCCTGAAGTAAAACAGGGGTTATTGAACTTAGGATTTCAGTCAACACAACACCCGCTTTAATGTATCGGATTCTTCTCATAGCTATTTTTATTTCAGTACCGTCTTTTGCGCAAAAAACAGAAGGCGGTTCTTTTACCACTGAAGTATCAGTCAACAAAAGTTTGAAGTACCTGCTGCATGTCCCGCAGAAAGGCAGCCAGAAAAAGCCGCTTATAATCTTTTTACATGGATCGGGCGAAAGAGGCAGTGACCTTGAAAAAGTAAAAGTTCACGGCCCGATTAAATACCTGCAGAATAATAAGCTTGATGCGTATGTGCTTGCACCTCAATGTCCCGAAAATGAGTATTGGGATACCGAGGTATTGTACAGGCTCATTCAAAAAGTTGTGAAGGAAAATAATATTGATGAGAAACGCATTTACCTGACAGGATTAAGCATGGGCGGCTGGGGCGCATGGAATCTGGTATTTGCACACCCCGAGATGTTTGCCGCGCTTGTACCCATTGCCGGATTTGTTGATAGAGTTCCAATGCTTGAAAACTGCAAGATCAAGGATATACCCACACGCATTTTTCATGGGCTGCTTGATGATGTGGTAGATGTGAGTTACTCTGTCATGATATATAAAAAACTGAAAAATTGCAGTAAAGATATAGAGCTAACCATCTTTGATGATGCTAAACACGACAGCTGGACCCGTGTTTATGATAATAAAGCCATATACGACTGGATGCTTCAGCAAAAAAAAGAATAATAATAATTACCAATGAAATATATTAAAGCCGTACTTTTTTTATTAGCCTTTTCTGTGCCGGTTTATGCCCAGAAGAGCCAAAACAGTAATAAGATAAAACCACGCAATGAGTTTATAAATGAACTTATGGCTAAAATGACCATTGATGAAAAAATAGCCCAGACAGTTCAATATACAGCCGATGGTACTGTTACAGGCCCTAAAGCAGGTATTAATTATATTGAAGAAATTAAAAAGGGAAATGTAGGGTCCATATTAAACGCTACTACAGTAAAGTACACCAGGGAGCTTCAAAAACTAAACCTTGAAAATTCAAGGCTTAAGATTCCGCTGCTTTTTGGATATGATGTTATTCATGGATATAAAACCATTTTCCCTATAACTCTGGGTGAGGCAGCCAGCTGGGACCTTGCTGCGGTAGAACTTTCTGCCCGTATAGCTGCAATTGAGGCATCTGCCGGAGGTGTACACTGGACCTTTGCCCCCATGGTTGATATCTCCCGTGACCCGCGTTGGGGCCGTGTATCAGAAGGATCGGGTGAGGATACTTATCTTGGCTCTAAAATGGCAGTTGCGCGTGTAAGGGGTTTCCAGGGGACTGACCTGAAACAGGTTAATACTATATTAGCATGTACCAAGCACTTTGCAGCCTATGGCGGGGCCGAAGCAGGGCGTGATTACAACACTGTAGATATGAGCGAACGTACACTTCGTGAAGTGTATCTTCCGCCATTCAAAGCGACTGTTGATGCCGGCGTGGGTACTTTTATGACATCGTTCAACGAAATTGGCGGGGTGCCAGCCACAGCCAGTAAATTCCTATTGCGCGATATTCTGAAAGATGAGTGGAAGTTTAAAGGATTTGTTGTAACCGATTATACAGCAATTAATGAGCTTATACCGCACGGTGTGGCTAAAGATTCGGCACAGGCTGGGGAACTGGCTATGAAGGCAGGGGTTGATATGGATATGGTTGGCGGAATCTACATGCGTAACCTGAAGAAATTACTTAATGAAGGCAGGGTAACTGAGGCACAGGTTAATGATGCCTGCCGCAGGATACTGGAAGCCAAATATGACCTGGGCCTTTTTGAAGACCCATACCGCTATAATGATGAAAAGAGGGAAAAAGAATTAATCGCTAAAAAAGAACACCTGGATGCGGCGCTGAAGGTGGCAAACAAATCGATGGTGCTGCTGAAGAACAGCAATAATATATTGCCGCTGCGTAAAGAACAGAAGGTTGCTTTTGTTGGCCCGCTTGTTAATGATGACTGGAACATTATAGGCTCGTGGGCAGCATCCGGTGACAGGAGTGGCTTTGCCGTGAGCGTGCAGGAAGGTGTGAATAAAATAGTTACAGATAAAAATAAAATTACATTTGATAAAGGCGTTGAAATTGTGGACCAGCGCCGCGACATGATGCAAAAAGCCATTGACAATGCGCGCAAAGCTGATGTAATTGTGGCTGTTATGGGTGAATTTGAAAATATGAGCGGTGAGGCGGCATCCCGAACAAATATTGATTTGCCGGGAATACAAAAAGAATTTTTAGCTGAACTTAAAAAACTGAATAAGCCCATTGTATTAGTATTAATGAACGGCCGCCCGCTTACACTTAGCTGGGAGAATGATAATATGGATGCCATACTTGAAGCATGGTATCCCGGAACTATGGGTGGCGATGCCATAGCACAAACGCTGTACGGCATTAACAACCCAAGCGGTAAACTGCCGATGACCTTCCCAAGAAATGTAGGGCAGATACCAATTTATTATAACCATAAAAATACAGGCCGCCCATACCTGGGACCTAAAGACCCCGAGCAAAAATATAAATCACGCTATATCGATGTGGATAACAGCCCCCTTTATCCCTTCGGTTATGGCCTTAGCTATACTAAATTCAGCTACAGTAATTTAAGATTATTTTCGGGCACATTAAACTCCAGCAATAAAATTAAGATTAGTGTTGATGTAACTAATACAGGTAATTATGATGGCGAGGAAGTGGTGCAG
>JAEWKB010000035.1 GCA_023386255.1 Bacteroidota bacterium | reverse complement strand
GCTGTTTACGTTCCTAAGGAAAAGAAAATACAGCAAATAGTGTTAATAAAAAAATGTTGCACTATTCAATTTGATTACGATATTTGTGAAACGTAAAATATAATGATTTTACTTTAATAAAAAACAGAGATGAAATTTATAGTATCCAGTTCATATTTGCTGAAACAGCTTCAGGTTTTAGGAAGCGTTATCAACAGCAGCAACACTCTCACTATTTTGGATAATTTCCTTTTTGAGCTGAACAACAATGAGTTGAAAGTGTCGGCATCTGACCTTGAGACTACCATGTCGGCCACACTGGAAATAGATTCAGACAGCACTGGGAGCGTTGCCGTGCCTGCAAAACTGTTACTGGAAACCCTAAAAACCTTCCCTGAGCAGCCGCTTACCTTTACGGTTGAAGACAACAACACTATTGAGATAAGCTCAAACAGCGGTAAGTATGCACTTGCCTATGCTTCGGGCGATGAGTTCCCTAAAGCAGTAACGCTTGAAGACCCGTCTGTAACCATAGTGCCTGCCGATGTGCTTGCCACTGCCGTAAGCAAAACCATTTTTGCCGCAGGTAATGATGACCTTAGGCCAGTGATGTCGGGCGTGTTCTTCCAGTTTTCGCCGGAAGGGCTTACGTTTGTAGCTACCGATGCGCACAAGCTGGTAAAATATGCCAGGACAGATGTAAAGGCATCTCAGGTTGCTGATTTCATCATGCCTAAAAAGCCGCTTAACATCCTGAAAGGTATATTATCTTCATCGGATGCCGAAGTGAAGATTGAATATAACGAGGCTAACGCCACTTTCTCTTTTGACAACTATGTTCTTACCTGCCGCCTTATTGATGGCAAGTATCCTAACTACGAGGCTGTAATACCTAAAGAGAACCCTAACAAACTGATGATAGACAGGACGCAGATACTAAGCTCTGTGCGCCGTGTAGCTATCTTCTCGAACAAGACCACGCACCAGATCCGCCTTAAGATTGCGGGTACTGAGCTTAATATTTCGGCTGAGGATATTGACTACTCTAACAAGGCTGAAGAGCGTTTGACCTGCGACTACCAGGGTGACGACATGCAGATTGGCTTTAACTCACGTTTCCTTACCGAAATGCTGAACAACCTGCAGAGCGACGAGATTATGCTAGAAATGTCTTTACCTAACCGTGCGGGCATACTTACACCTGTTGACGGCCTTGAAGACGGCGAAACCGTTACCATGCTTGTAATGCCGGTAATGCTGAATAATTAAAATCCAAAATACAAATACCAAATTACAAGCATCAAATCCTAAAGTTTGAGATTTGTAATTTAAATTTTGGTATTTCTTAGCTTCGCTATTTAACTAACCTCTATACTTGAAAAAACCGCAGCATGTACATGTTGCGGTTTTTGATTAATTATTGTTTTAAATTCATGATCAGTGAGTAGTCTTAACTAAACTTAAGTAGCCTTATTAGTATTACAACTTTATAACCTGATTAAATAATTCAGTCGTATCACTATCTACCAACCTTGATATACTATCGGGGTTATAACGGAAAGTCGCATATAATGTTCCTTTATTCCTGCCTTTTCCAGCCACAGTCATTTTTAGACATGCAGATGAACCATCTGCGGCAACATTAGTACCTTTATTTGTACCATCCACTTTAATCCAATCTACTCTTGTATACATATTACTATTTGGTGCTGCTACACATTTATAGCCACAATTTTTTACGCCTCCGCTGCTTCCGCTTGTGCAACTGTGCGAAACTGACAGTTGAACACTTTTCGATTGATATTCACTTCTTCTCGATGTCCTAAACTCTTCCTTAATCTTAGTGATTTCACTTTCGTACAGCATAAGCTTCTGCGTAATTGTTAGATCTGTTCTGGCTTCAACCGCGCTTAAAATTATACTATGCTTATCTTTATAAGTTTGTAGAAAATTAGATAGAGGCTGTACGGCATAGTCTTGAGCTGAAGCATCAACAGAATAGCCTAATAGAACAATTGCAACTATAAAAAACTTTGAAAATAATTTAGCAAATGATTTCATAATAATATATTTAGTATTAGTAGAATCAAAATAAATTATATTTCTAACATTAAAATATACCTAAGAGTAGGTATTTGTTTTAGTATAAAATCCATTCCTAATAAGGCATACACTGTGTGCAAGCGTTCCACTCGTGCCAAAACAGCAAAACGAACATCGCCAAATAAACAACAACCTCACCCCCTCCCTAGCCCTGACCGCGCCGGTATCCTGCTGAGGCACGAAGGAGATAAAGGTAAGGGCAGGAACTGCCACTGCCGGAGCAGCCCATGCCATTCGCTGCAAAATAAAAAACCGCAGCACTTACAGCACTACGGTTCATTATACATAGAAAGTATGGAGGCTTAAGAATTTATAAACTCAATGATGTCTTCATTAAACTTGTGCTTATGGGTATAGTACAGGCCGTGCGGGGCGTCATCATAAACAATGTACTCAGCACCGGGAATCATTTTGGCAGTAAGGTCGGATGACACTTCTATAGGCACTGTCTGGTCGCCCCTGCCATGGATGATGAGCGTTGGTACTTTTACCTGTTTCAGGTCGTCCCTAAAATCGGTTGTTGACCACGCCTGCATGGCCTTAACTGTTGAGTAACCAGATGCCTGCATGGCCAGGTTCATGTCGTGCTGCAGTATCTCATTGCTTACCTGATGGCTGAACATACCTACACCATAAAACATTTTGCCAAAGCCGGCCAGGAAGTGGGCACGGTCGTCTTCAATTTGCTCACGAATATCGTCAAACTGCTCCTGCGGAAGGCCATCGGGGTTGTCGTCAGTTTTCAGCAGGTAAGGCGTTACAGCACTGATAAAAGCCGCTTTGGTTACACGCCCATCCTCGTTATATTTTGAAAGGTAACGTGCTACTTCGCCCCCACCCATAGAAAAACCTACAAGGGTAACATCGGTAAGGTCCAGATGTTCTATGAGGGCTTTTAAATCAGACGCAAAGCTGTCGTAGTCATATCCTTCCCACGGGCGTGAGGACAGCCCGAAGCCACGGCGGTCGTAAGCAATAACACGTATATTGTGTTTTGGGAGCTCATTGAGCTGGTACTCCCACATCTGGTAATTGAGCGGCCATCCGTGTATAAGCACAACAGGCCTGCCGCGCCCTATGTCCTGGTAAAATATGTTGACTTCCTCTGAACTTCCCGCTAAACTGACGGCTCTGGTTGTTATGAAGGGCATACTTGCTACTTTTAAAGTTTATACTCTAAAGGTACAAAATGCCGTTATTGAACACTTTGTAAGATTTGCCAATAAATTTGCATTGCAGGTTAATATGTGTTAAAGCTACATATATTTACGCACCTCGGTAGAGTCCACAATATAGCCCCTTTCATTGGTTTCGCCTTCTACAAGTTCTTGCAGGCCGCTCTTCTCCTCCTCCATCTGTATATGGTACAGTTCCTCATAATCCTTGGTGTACAGGGCATCAGGCACCACATTCAGGTCGAAATAGACAGTGTGATAATGTTTTTTGGTATTGGCAACAATGGTTGTATGAATACCCACGTGGCCTATATTCTTTATGCTGTTGTACTCCATCTCCAACAAACCGAAATTACCGGGAGCAATTGCATTTTTAGGAAATGTTGCAAGCGTGCAGCCACAGGAAGGCAGTACATTATAAATTTTAAGAGGTTCGGTACCTGTGTTGGTAATCTTCATGACAATGTTTTGCTTCTGCCCCTGCAGGATGGGATAATAATGCCTTACAGGGTCTTCAATATCAATAGTTGTAAGGGCAAGGAACTCGTTCTCACCGCCAGCCCTGTTACAGCCGTTAAGTACAACCAAACATAATAATAGTAGTACAACAGGCACTGATTTGCCTGTACGGGTACTTAATACCTGATTTCTATTTAAAAAATATTTCATCGCAAGCTATTGATCCGTTACTATTTTGCCTTAACGCTTCTATGGTAATTGTGCCGTCGGCAGGTGTAAACTCTACAGGCATAACAGTCCTGCACTTTACTATTTTACCGTAAGAAGAAAATGATACCACCTTTGCCTCATACCTGTTTTTACCAATTGTTACAACTACTTTTTCGGGAGCATAAATGTTATGCCTTCTATCTTCTAAAAAAGTCATTTCTAAAGTTTTGGCATTTTTAACATCGGCCGCAGCCACCTCAATTACAATATTTTTTTTGGGGCTGATGAACCAATTATTATAATAGTCGCCAAAACCTATGTTACCATCATTTAGCATCTTTATATCGGGGTAATCTTCATCAGGTTCAAATTTGCTTTTAATTCTTTTAGCGTATAGAAGATTCTTGTATTGTACATTTATTACATCTTTTTCCCAGACTTTAATATATTCACCAACCGTAGCGCCCGATTCATTATAAACAGAAATACCTGCCTTTGCCGAATAACCTGCCAGCTTATCCAAAAGCTGCTTTACCTGGGGCTTAACCGTGGCTGTACCGTCCTCATAATTATATATCCCGTAGCCATTATCTTCAAAGGCATTCACACGCATTACCTCTAGCCGCTGGAAAGCCAGCGATGCAAGCAGCGGGCTAAGCTGCTGCTGTTCCTGCTTACTTAGTGTTGCGGCTTTATCATCTAAAGCTTTGTAGAATGCTGCGAGCCTGGCATCATCAAGATATTTTTTAAGCGAAAGTACTATGCCGCCATAAATATCCAGAACCTTTACCGACTCCAACGCCCTGTTTTCCGTATCGATGTAATAATCATAAAGCAAACTGCTTACAGCCGGGTACCTACTCTCAAAGAACAACCTGATGTATTTATCAACATCAATATCAGGGTTTTGCAGAAGCTGTGCATAAACATAGGCCTTTACATCGGCAAACGTGCTGTACCTGTCCTCGCTGCCCTGCATAAAAACTCCTGTAACACCCAGACCCTTATAGTACTTCAGGTTTTGTTGGGCGATTTTTAGTGTAGGATAAGCATCAAAGTAATTATCGAAGTTGATGGCGTAATCCCAGAGGTAGATTTTATCAGTTACTTTTTTCCATGCAGAAAAGGTTTCTTTTACTGTTCCTGATGCCGCAGACCTCTCTATTACAACGCCTTTAGGAAATGCCATGGTACTTACCATAACACCCGCATTGGGTTCAAGTATAAATTGCGGCGGCCGCTGTGTTGTGACATAAGCCGTACTGAAAAACTGCTGCTTCGGAAACTGCTTCGCCAGCTTGTTAAGCAATGAAAAAACAGCTGGGCTGGCATTGGTTTTACTATTCCCTATGGCCTTGCACCTGTCGCACATGCAAACAAGGTCATTATCCTGCGGCATAACCATGAAGTTACTGCGCAACGGATTTTCCTCTATTTTTTTTCTGATAAAATTTGTGAGTGCCTGCCCGAGTTCATCAGATGAAAAACATAGTTGTTCAGCGTTTGGCTTACCATCCACAACAGCATACATTGACGGTGTAACCTTTATGACTTTGCCAATGTTGTGCCCCCACAACCCCCAGGTTTCTTCCAGCGTGTGCGTATTGTTCCATTTAAGGAATTCAGGCTTAAAGTTATCAGGGAAGTATGGCTCACGATATTCAAAAGCAGGCGTTTGAGCATAGGTTAATCCTTGCGGAACAAGAATCTGTTTTACCGGTATAGCAGCCGTGCCCACAGGCAGCCTTCCTGCATATTCAGCAAAGAAATAAGCTATTGCTGCAATTAGGCTTTGGGGCGTGTTACCTTCAATGGTGAGAGCATTATCTTTTTGAGTGATTGTGAATGCTTCTTTCTCCGTTTGCGGACTGAGCTTCAGGTATATTACCGGCTTTGCTTCCTTTGATGGCTTTGTAACCACCACAGGCCTTACTCCTGTTAAATTTTGAAACGGCACAACAAAATCTGCCGCAACCTGCTCCAGCCCTTTATCAGCAACAACTTCAGGCACTACAACGCCCTGCTGATACACAACAAACTGCTGTGCATCGCTCCGGCAGGAGGTACAGAATATTATTAGAAGTACTATGGTAAGCCTGCTTATCATATTTAAAATCTTGTGCGTAACGTTACAAACAGGTTATATTGGTTCAGGTAGTAATCAGATGATATACGGTAGTTGTACCAGTTGCCCATAATGCCAAGCGTTGTCCGGTGATTGGCATTGTAAAAGTAGCCAGCCCCTACCATGGTATTGACATAAGACAGGAATGTATTGGTCTGGAAATCGAGTTTCTGGTCTTCGGGCGCGGTTCCAACCGATGCCATTGCCAGCGCATAGTCCCTGCCGTTGCGCATGTAAAAGCGGGCCTGCCCCAGTACGGAATGGTAAAAATCTTCACTGTCGCTTAGCAACGATACCCTTGCATTAAGCCATAGCCTTTCATACGATTTTTCTATACCTATAATTCCGGTAATCAGGTTCCTGTCATCGGTAAGGCCGGCATAGCGTACACCTACTTCGCCCATCCATGAGTTTTTAAAGGGCTCAAAATATGAGATGCCTATTTTATATTTTTGGAAGAAACGGTTAGCCACACCTACATTGGCCAGTGTATAGGCTTTATCTTTAAAGGTATGGTACCAGTCAATCTCGACCTGCACTCCTACTCCTGTATTGCGTGCGGCATAGTTAACGCGGCCCACATAGGTATTGTTATTTTCAAACCGCAGATATTCAACCGTTGCCACAGATGTATTAAACGGAATAGAATCGGTAGTTGCCTTAAGGTAACTTAGTATTACCTGGTTCTTCAGCATTTTTGCTTCCAGGTAATCAAGATGATCATTATGCTCGGCAAGCTTGTGTACCGGCGGTATGTACTTACCCTGGTACTCCCTGGCCAGCTTGTAATTGTTCATCTTCTCGAATATTAAACCTTTAAGGTACAGCAGGTCAGGGTTATCCTTGTTGTGCTCTAAAGCAATGTCAACTACTTTCATTGCCTCAGGATATTCTTCCCTCGCCATATGTAGATTAGCCAGCTTTATAGGAGCAACAGTATCTTTAGGTTTTATAAGAAGCACTTCCCTGTACATATCCATTGCCTGAAGGTACTCCTGACGCTCCTCTTTTTGTCTGGCGGCCATCAGCATAGCTTCAACAAGAGAGCCTTTAATGTTGCTGTTGTACGGGTAATCCTTATGCAGCTCCCTTAGCGCTTCTACAGCCTTTTCATGTTGGCCGGACTCGGTGTAAACGCCTGCCTGTTTCAGCCTTAGTTCTTTCGACTCCGGAAAATGCACCAACGCCGCCTGTATCATTTGCTGTGCCTCATCATACTGCCCAAGCGATATACGTGCGCCTATGGCGTAATCATAAGCCTGTTGATTATCAGGATTGGCAGCAACAAGGTCTTCAGCCACCAGCTTTACAGTAGCATAATCTTCACGCTCATTAAGGTATTTTATATAATCAACCGAAAGATCATTTAGCATATAAGTATATTCCGGCCTGTCAGGATACTTTGCCTTATACTCCCTTGCCAGTTCAAAAGCATTTTCATAATCCTGCATATCAGCCAGGAGGTCTATTTTCTTCAGGATGTAATCCTGCTCTGCCGGATATTGCCTTATAAGCTTGTTTACCTGTTCCAGCGCCTTGTCATATTGCTTTTGCCTAACATAGACTGAAAATATATACCCGTTTGCCGATTTCCCGAAATCAGGGTGCTGCGCCAGCCTGATGAAGACAGGCAGCGCAGCCTTATAATCTTCTTCAGCAAAATTACCCTTTGCTTCCTGAAATAGTACAGCATCATACTTTGCTGCAATGTCAGCATCATTAGGGTACAGCCTGTACAACTTTTCTATGGTTGTCGTGGCCCCCTGATGATTGTTTTGACTCTCGTAAACATAAAGCTGTTTTGACAGCAGTTCTTTAGAATTTGGGTCTGCCTTAAGCGCTTTAGTAAGCATCTCCTGCGCATCAGCAAAATAGCCGCGGCTTATGGCGGTATTCAGCAAATAATCATGTGCTTCTTTATTGCCCCTGTCACGCTCATACAGCTGGCCGTACAACTCGTATGGGTCAGAATTTTTATAGTAGCGTGCCGCTTCGGCAGTAAGGTACACAAGCATAATATTATATCCGGAGTTACCCTTCCTTATCTGTGCATTAACCAAGTCGATCGCCTTTTGGTACTGGCCCATTTCCTGAAGCACTGCAATCTTTTTATCAATGATCTGCCTGTTGTTGGGCAGGTATGCTAGCCCCCTGTCGGCCGTGGCAAGTGCCGCAGGATACTCACCCGACTTAATATGAAGGTTTATAAGGTTAAGGTACAGCTCCTGATCATTGTTTGACACCTGCAACGCCTCCTCATACTGCTTTGCTGCACCTGCTGCATTACCGCCTTTGTTTATCTTTAGCGCATCTTCCTTCAAAACGTTGTTATATAGGACCTTTACCTCCTCGTCTTCAGGAAATATCTGGTACAGGCGCCGTGTAGCCCTGTTCGCCTCTATCCTGTTATTCATCAGGTTATAAAGGTTTATCTTTCGCATCCAGAGTGTTTTGCTATAAGGCGTAATTTCAAGAAGTTCATTGGCATAGCACACCGCGCTCGAATAACGTTTAGTGCGGGTCTCAATATTTAGCAGGTAATGCCTTGCGTCAGTTCGGCGCGGACTTTTATCCAGCACTTCCAGTAGTACAATGCGGGCTTTTTCAAGCTGCCCCGTTTCCATATAACATTTACCAAGATATTCTTTAATATCCATATCAAGCGGAGCCAGCTTTAAGGCCTTTTCGCAATAAACGGCAGCTTTTGTAAAGTTTTGCTTCTCATTACCTTCTTTTTTAGCCAGCGCATAGTACTCATCTGAAGACAGATCATCCTGCGCAAATGCCTGCACTGATATGAGAAACATGCTGAAGAATGCAAGGCGTAACAGCATTAATGTAACATTTTTAGGCATCTGCTTTTTGAATTACTTTGGTTGGTTTCTTTTTATTATTGTTGTCATAGCCCTGGCGGGTCATTGTACCCCACTCCATCTGGCGTGATGTATAAAAGTTAAAATAACCTTTTAACGAGAACCATATTAACAGTGGGTGGTACAGGAATGGTTCCAGGAACACCATGAGCCACAGTTTGAATGTTTCGCGCCCCGTTTTGTACTGGCGTTTTACAAAGTTATCCAGCAGCACTACAAGCGTACCAAACATTATTGCGAGTGAATAGGAATACAGGAATATATAAAAAGCCATAGGCCAGTTTACATCTCCCTTAAGTACCAGCAAAATAAAATATACAATACCCAAAGCCTCAATTACCGGGGCAAGGAACTCGTATATGAGCTGAAAAGGGAATGTTATAAGGCCAAGGCGTTTGTAGCGTGGGTTTAGTAATATCTTCCTGTGTACAAAAAATATTTGTGCAAGGCCTGTAGCCCAACGTGTGCGCTGCCTGCCCAGTATCTTTACGTTTGGCGGCCCCTCTGTCCAGCAGGAGGACACCGGTATGTATTCAATACTGTACTTTTGGTGGTTATTAATCATGTAGGCAGCCATCTTAACCATAATGTCCATATCTTCGGCATGCGATGCACCGTCATAACCACCCGCGTTTACGGCCACTTCCTTATCAAAAAGGCCCAGCCCGCCAGATACGTTAGGCACGCAGTTTACAAGGCTCCAGCCCATTTTTCCAAACAGGTAAGCCCGCAGGTACTCCATTTCCTGAAACCGCGGTATAAGCCCCTGAGGAGGCCTTACCCTTTCAATAACACCATCTTTAATATCACAGCTGTTAGACATGCGTAGTGTTGCACCTACAGCAATTACCCTGGAGCTGTTATTAAGTATCGGCTTTATCATCCTTAGCATGGTATTCCTTTCCAAAATACAGTCAACATCTGTACAAAGGAAATATGGGTATTGTGAGGCATTAATACCGGCATTTGAAGCGTCGGCTTTAGTGCCGCCGTTCATTTTATCAACCACTGTAAGCTTGGAATACTTCGGGTTGGTAGATTTAAATATTCTTTTGAAGGGCTTCGTTTTTATACGCTCCACATATGCATAAGGCGTTTCTACCATCTCAAACTCTTCAATCAGCAGCTCAAGTGTTTTATCCTTACTTCCGTCATTAACAATAATTACCTCAAACAAAGGATAATTAAGAGTGAGCAGGGACTTTACATTTACAATGATAGTTTTTTCTTCGTTGTATGCAGGGGCCACAACCGAAATTCCGGGCGTAAGCGGAGAATTAAGCAGGAACTGGTCATCAAGCTTGGAGTTATATGTGCGATAGCGTGTAATGTTGATAAACGATAACACGCCCAGCACCAGGTACACCACAAACATAGATGACGCATAAAAGAATACAAAATATTCGAAAAAATCGAAAGTTGAATCCATATTTTTTGGGGGATTTAAGGATTACTTCCGGCTACTTTAATAATGATGAACCAACATTACCTGCAACTGCAGCATTTGCCACACCGGTATATGCTACGTTAACCTTATTAACATGATAAGATTTTAGCATGGATGGTATAAGCGGATTCTGAACGTGCTGCAGGATAAGCAGGTTAAAGCCTTTTTCTCTTGCGGTTAACTCTTCAAGCAGCGCTTTACCCTGCTTACCGTAAAGGAAAATTACCTCTGCAATAAGTTTTTTCATCTCGTGGCTGTTGGCCATTTCCCAGGCATTTTTAAGGAAACCTATAAGCCTGCCTGAGTTAATATAAGATATTGCCTCTATAATAGCTGTCTGGCAAACAAATGGCTGTGTAAAATACATTTTTATAAACGTATTCTCTGCATCCTTTACACGCATTTTACCTAAAGTAAGTATAGCTTCCCTCCTTACAGAATGGTTTTCGTTAGCCAGGAATTCTGTTACTGTGCTTATAGAGGTTGTCTGGTTAAAGTGCGCTACCATTTTAATGAAGAATATAACCTGGCAGTTGTCTTTAGAATATTTTATCCATTTACTAAAGTTTGGAAGCGCATCTTTGTGGTGCAGCTCAAACTGTTGCAAAAGGCTTATCTGGTCCCACTGGTTCAGGTCGTTCTCATGATCAAAGAATTTGAATGGGTCATTATTACTGACACCTACATAAGATGCCCGGGATTCTTTCCGTAGGGACCTGTTCCTCGCATACGTGTGGGGAAGAATTTTTGAGTCAGATATCGTAAGGTCAAGTCTTGACAGCGACTGGAAAGCCCGCAAACGGACCCTTGTGTTTGAAAAATCAAGCCTTTTTTCCAGATACTCATCAATCTTAAGCCCAACAATCACATTCCGGTAATTGCCGGAATCAAGCTGGTGCTTATCCTGCCCAACCACATCTTCCAGCGTAGGGATTAGCGAGATATAAGTTTTTTTTGTGATGGCACCAAAGTTTTGAATGAAAAGTTCGCGCACTTCAACGTCTGAGTATTCATCTGCGGAGGTCAGAATATTCCTGAGGAAGGCAAAGATTTTGGGCCTGAACTCGTGTACAATTCGTTCACGGCGCTCTTTATCGCGCCGCACAACAAATACGGTAGCCATTAAAGTGAGAGTGGCAAGGCAGCTAAATAAGATAAAGAAAATAGCTACCTGAATAACAAACGGAAACGAACTGAGCGATATCCAGTAATGTTCTAAGTACTCAAAAATATAAGTCATATTCCTGGGGGAGGATTAATTGGTTTGTAAAAATTAGACTGCAAATATTATGTTAAAAATATTTGCTCACAGCGTGTAGTTATAGATAGTTCTTATTGAACTATATATACTGCCTATGCTGCTTTTGCAGCATAAAAACCTTCATTCGCGCTTGGGGTGAAGGTAAAAGCTAACTAATTTATACTCAGGAATGGGCTTATATCATCATAAGCTTTAGGAAAGAAAATAGCATTCATAATAATTCAGATTTTTAGGGATGACAAACATACAAAAAAATCTAAACAATATTATAAATTTTTGTTAATTAATTGTAATCAATAGCTTTGACTGTTAATTAGTTAAATAATATAGGAAGCATTCTGGCAAACATCATCTGCCACTGGTTCTTCTTTCTCCAACGGCTATACATAGTAAATTCGGCGGCGGCGTCTTTGTTAATGTTTGTATGGGTAAAATCTTCAGTATGAGGCTCTGCCTGCATCTGCAGCAAATCCATCAG
>JAEWKB010000212.1 GCA_023386255.1 Bacteroidota bacterium | reverse complement strand
ATGCTACACCAGTACATACAATAGAAGAAATAAGACATCTTCATCAAAAATTCCCTAACAAGATACTTCAATATAATGTATATTTTGAAAGTACCATAGTAGCCGGTATAACGCTGTTTGATTTTGGAACTGTGGTAAAATCGCAATATGGAGCTACAACAGCTCTGGGCGAAAAAGTACGTGCGTTAGATTATGCTTATATAACCCTTATTGAAAAATATAAGGATAGTGCATTTTTTTTTGATATGGGAACAGTGAGGCCTGATAACACAGGACTTGCTAACCAAAAATTAGAGTTTGGATGCTCAATATATCCACAGGATTTTTATGAGGTTGAAACGAGAAATTATAAACTGCTGGATAATGTTTTAATTTGATATGGGAACAGGTATTAAAACATTTTTTTTCAGGACCTTGCGGATAATAAAATATCAGCTGCTCTCTACATGTAATAGTGTGACCGGAAAGCCAATTCTATATTACCCATTACTGTTAAACGGCCAGGGGAGCATCTCATTTGGTAAGAGCGTACAAAATGGCGTAATTAACTCACCGGGTTTTTATTCAGGCTATAATTATATTGAAGCGAGATATAAGGAAAGCAAGATTATTATAGGCAACAATGTGTCTATTAATAACGGATTTTCAGCAATTGCTTATAATCATATTACAATAGATAATAATGTACTTTTTGGTATAAATTGCAGAATTGAAGACAGTGATGGTCATGTACACCATCCCCACAGGCGTAATGATACTGATGTGCCTTCAGCACCGGTGCATATTCAGGAAAACGTGTTTTTAGGCTCAGGAGTAACCATTTTAAAAGGCGTAACAATTGGCAGGAACTCTATTATCGGCAGTAATTCAGTTGTCACAAAAAGTATTCCTGACAATGTGATAGCAGCAGGGAATCCTGCCAAGGTTATAAGAAACCTGTAATTATTGTATTTGAACTCTTTAAAGAACATACTAAACACCCATCTATTCCGTGTTACATCACTTAACACAATTAGTGTATTGGTAAGAATAGCGGGTGGTGTAGCCGCATCAAAAATAATCGCCCTGTTCATTGGGCCTTCAGGGCTGGCCTTAATTGGCAATTTCCGTAATTTCTTATCATCTGTTGATACGGTTGCTACACTTGGGTTGCAAAACGGTATCATTAAATATGTTGCTGAAAATGAAAAAGACCGGAATAAGCTGGCTAAGGTACTTACCACGGTTTTAACTACTCTTTTAATTTTAATAATAATTGTTAGTATTGCACTATTTTTTTTGTCAGGGTACTGGAGCAGGTGGATATTTAACGATCACGATGAATATGCATGGGTAATAAGGATACTGGCTTTTTTACTTCCATGGTATGGCGGCAATATCATACTGGTATCAATTTTAAATGGGTTTGGCAGGTATAAAGATGTTATTTATTTAAATATCTGGGGCAATATTACAGGTGTGGCGCTTTCAGCGTTGTTGATATGGCAAATGGGTGTAGAAGGTGCATTGCTTGGGATCATCATATCTCCGGCATCGCTATTCATCTTTTCATTTTATCTTGTAAGCAAAAAGCTGGAGGGCCTCTTTTTTTTTAAAAAAGATAATATTGACCTACACATCCTTAAAGGGTTCTTCTCTTATAGTCTCATGAGCCTCGTAACTGCAGTTTTGGGGCCGATAGTTTATGTGGGGCTGCGAAATATGATAACAGACAATGCCGGTGCCGAGGAAGCAGGCTTTTATGAAGGCATTAACAGGATATCAGCATTTTATATGATGTTCATTTCTACTTTGCTTACAGTATACTTCCTGCCTAAATTATCTGTTGCGAAAACCAATACCGAAACACAAAGAGTTTTCAGAAGCTACTATTTAGGCATAGTACCCGTTTTCATTGGTGGTGTTACTGCCTTATTTTTCCTGAAGGATTTTGTTATACTTATTTTGCTCTCAGAAGAATTTATGCCCATGAAAAAATTGTTTTTCTGGCAGCTGCTGGGGGATGTATTTAAAGTATGCATGCTCATTCTCGGGTATGAGTTTTTTGCGAAAAAAATGACCAAAGCTTTTATTGTTACCGAAGCTTTTTCGTTTGTGCTGCTTTATATTTCCGGTAGTTTTTTAATCGGGCACTTTGGCAGTGAAGGCGCAGTTATGGCCCATGCGCTTATATATGCAGTTTTACTTTTTGTGATGGTTATCTATTTCAGGAAAAAGCTGTTTAGCTCCACGCCTCAAGATACTTTTTAGCCACCTCAGCATAGTTATGCTCTTTTTCTATAAAAGCCCTTGCCCTTTTTGAAATAGCTTCTATGTCTTCAGGATTTTTAATCAATTTTACCAGCTCGGCGGCAATGGCATTGGCGTCTGGTATGGCATGTATGGCAACGCGATCAGTAAGGTTGTAGTGCTGCATGAATTCAGCCCCTGCGCCTGTAAAAACAACCTTGCCTGCCGCCAAGGCTTCCAGCGCATTATATCCCTGGTCAAGGCCGTAAGTATAATCCAGCAGTATGTGCGCCCTTTCATAAAGTTGTATGTATTTGGCATACGGTGTGTTTTCGGCAACAATAATTTCTATGTTATCAGCATACCGCTGCTTTACAATTTCGAGTGCTTCTTCAAAATAGGGAATGCCTTTTTTAATATAACTCAGCCTGTTGATGCCCAAAAAAATCACAATCTTGTCTTTTACTTTTGCAGGGCGGAATGTTATCTTATCTGTATTTACAGGGTTGGGTATATAGGTAACAGTATAACCCATTGCTTCCATTGGTAATTTATAGTCTAAATCAGATGTTATAAGTACTGATGACTCCTTCTCAACAAACTCAAAAAGCTTTCTGTAGCCTTTAAAAGTATACTTTAGGGAGTAGCTGTACAGTTTCTTTAGTTTCGGGTTTTTCAGGTAAGGCGTCAACACATGCCACGGCATTTTACCGCTCAGGTAGTAATCTACAACAGGTGTATCATCGCCGCATACCAGCAGGCTCATTTTCTTATTCTGGCGCAGCAGTTTTCTGTAGAGCCATCGCTCAAAAGCAGGATGGGTTTCAATGGCATCTGAGTTTATGAGCTGCACATGGTCGTACCCCTTCAGCTTTGGCAGCAGGAAATAAAAACGCAGGCCTTTCTCGGTTTTTTCAACGTCAAATCCGGTAAGCCTGTACAGGACGTTCCTTATCTTTCGGGCTAAAAAGCTGCCGGTTGTAAAGGCAGGGTTTATAGAAAAATCGGTAGGGTAGTTTTTAAAATTATCGCCCGTGCTCACAATGGTTGCTGTGTGGCCCAATGCGGTGAGCCCTTCCTTTAATGAGTTGTGGAGCCTGCTGTATTCGCCAACCAAAAGTATTTTCATCCGCCTTTTTTAGAAATACATATATTTGTGTAAATATATAACAATTGGCTGAAGCTTTGAAAAAATCGGATATTGAGGTTCTGGTAGCAACCATGAACCGTAACTCATTAGATTTTTTGCAGGCGATGTTTCCATTCGGCTACGCCAATTTTTCTATACTGGTGGTAAACCAGACTGCTCCGCAAAACATTATTCAGTCAGGCGCCCCTTCAGTAAGGGTTCTCAATGTTTTTGAAACTGGATTGTCAAAAAGCCGCAACACCGCGCTTGCCAATTCAAAAGGTAAGTTTTGTATTATTGCTGATGACGATGTAATTTTCAACTCAGGCTTTGATACTGCCATAATAAATGCGTTTAATATTAATCCTGATGCTGCGCTAATAGGTTTCCGTACTGAGAAGGCGCCGGGAAAACTTTTTAAAAAATATCCGTCAGAGCGTAAAACCTCACTAACGCCCTTTGATTATTTCAACGTCATGTCGGTAGAGATGGTACTGAACCGCGAGATTGTTACTGAAGCGGGAATGCGATTTGACGAGCGTTTTGGCCTTGGCGCACAATTTTGCATGGGTGAAGAAGCTATCTTTGTAAATGAGCTTCAAGACAGGAAACTTAAAGTGGTTATGGAACCTGAAGTACTTACTACGCACGCAGCAGATTCTACACACACCAAAATGCCCCTTAAAGAAAAATATTATACTTTAGGAGCAGTTTATACTGCAATATTTGGCTCACGTTACCTGTTGTGGCTGCTTATTAAAATAATATTTGATGTAAAGCACGCAGTATTATCGCCGTTCGGGGTACCTGCGGCAATAAAGGCAGGGCTTAAGGGGCGCAGGGCATTTAAAGAACAATTATGAAGAAAACTACAATACAGGATATAAAAATTATTAATCTGCCACGTGTTGAAGACCGCAGGGGCAACTTATCTATAATAGAAGGCGATACCATACCTTACGATATAAAGCGTGTGTACTACCTGCACGATGTTCCCGGCAGTGCCGAACGCGGAGGCCACGCCCACAAGGAGCAGCAGGAAATGCTTATTGCGGTGAGCGGCAGTTTTGATGTAATAGTAAATGACGGTGCAGGCACACATACTTATACGCTTAATCACGCCAGCCGTGGGCTGCTGATTGTTGAGGGTATATGGAGGGAACTTAAAAACTTTTCGTCAGGGGCGGTGTGTTTGGTAATAGCTTCTGATATGTATAATGAAGAGGATTACATAAGAAGCTTTACTGCTTTTAAGAAGTACAAAAAAGGTTTATAGTACCTTAGCTGTATACGGAAAAATTATAACCCCTGCGCAGCAGCCATTGTTTTAACTGCAGCAGCTTTTTAAGTACGAACGGTGAAAGTATAAACAATACTTTTGATTTAAGCGGGATATTTTCGGGGGACGCCTGCATGTACAATGCCTTTGCTTCAGCTATACGCCCCTTTATTCTAAACTTTAAGGCATAATCCAGGCGGTACACATCTAAAAAAGCTTTAAGGCTCTTGTTCTCCTTTTCATTGTGCTCAAATTTTATGAAGTTGAACATATTTCTTTCAGTAACCTCTTTTCCTGAAAGGCTTCCGGGTAAACCATAATTATAAACAACGGTAGTTGTGCCCGTAACTGCAAACGGAAATGCCAGGGCAGCCCTTATCCAAAAATCAGTATCCTCCATATTTGAAAGCTGCGGGTCAAAATAGCCTGCAGTTTCAAACACATTCTTCCTTACCCCCATAACCTGTACAATACCCAGCCGATAGTGCAGGCTGGCTTTAAAAGGATCATCTATCATTCCCCTATACTGTTCCGGCAGGCCTTCAAAATGCGGAATGAGTTCTGTGTTTCCTGCCTTAATTATATAACCCGAATGCAGTATTCCCGCCTCCGGATAATCCTTATACAGGTTATATAATTCCTGCAGGTGTGTGGGCATCCATATATCATCAGCATCCAAAAAAGCTATAATTTCACCCTTAGCCATATCAATGCCTGTATTCCTTGCGGAAGATACACCCTTGTTCCCGGTTTTTATATAAATAATACGGTTGTCGGATAACTTTTTAACTTCAGCTGCACTGCCGTCGGTGGAGCCATCATCTATAACAATAACCTCATAATCATCAAAAGTTTGCAGTAACACACTATTTAATGTTTCAGCTATATGTCTTTCTTTATTGTAGAGTGGAATGACTATTGAAAAAACTGGCATAACATCAGGGTTTAGTTACTATTAACACAGTTTCTTCTTCAAAGCCATGGTAGGGTTCAGCTTCAAAATTGCGTATTTCTACATCAAATCCCGCCTTCTTCAGCCTGTCCTTAAGCCCTTGCGCCGAGTAAACCCTTACATGATCGTCCTGCCCGAAATGCTTTGCTCTCTCTTCAGGTGATGTAATGCTAAAGTCTTCATATATTTCACCCGCTTTAAAAGGGGTTTGTATTATGGCTTTGCCTTGTGGCTTCATTACCCTAAAGAGTTCATCCATGGCTTTTGCATCATCAGGCACATGCTCAAGAACATGATAGCATATTACAAGGCTTATACTTTCGGCAGGCAAGTCCAGCGCCGTAATGTCAAACTTGTGGTCAGCGATAAAATTATCTGATAGATCGGTACTTATGTACTTAATGCTTTTAATACTTTTCATCATCCGCCACAGGGAGCGCGACGGCGAAAAATCAAGCACAGTAACACCATCTTTTAAAAAAGATTCATTTAGTATTTTCCAAAGGCGCCTGTTTCTTGCAAGGCTTCCGCATGAAGGGCAAAGTAAATCTTTGTTGGGCTGCACGATGAAAGCAGATAACTTTTTATTGCAGATGTTGCACGCGTGGCGGTTCCCGGAATATAAAGCTGCATAAGGCTTCCTGAAGAGCAGCTCGTGGCGCAGGAGCCTTTGCCTGCTTACTGCACGCGATAATAACTTTTTCAGGAACCTGTACATATTACTGTTTTAATGAACAAATATAACCTATTCGGTATAAATCAAAAATTCTAAGCGATGGTGTGGGCCCCAGCAGGTTTTTAAGCATAGCTTTTTTAAATAGTTTGAATAGTATGCCTGCTATGGATGATAAACCTGTTCTTTCCAGCTTTTTATACATTTTTCCCATGTTTATATACTCCGGCATAAGCAGCTTCTTATCCAGCAGGTATTTCAGGCCTGCCTGCGCTTCTTCTGATTTTTTAATGAAGCCGTAGCTGTCATCAAGCCCCAGGTGATATACGCTGTTTTCTATGTGTTCTACAGGTATATCAGCCTTCATGAGGTCATAGGAATAAAGTGTATCCTCGTGCCGCAGGTTAGGTATTGTTTCATTGAACCTCACTCTGCCAAACACGTTTTTATGTATAAGGAAGTTTAGGGTAAGCAGCCGCAGGTAAGGTGATTTTACGCGTTCAGTTGCAGGCACCACTTCCCGTGCATTTCCATACACCCAGCGCAGCAGTTTATCCTGTTCAGGCTTTTGTGCCTGGTAGCGAATGCCCCCATACACAACTTTTTCTTTTTCATCAATGTGTGAGAGATAGCGCTGTATGAGCAGGCTATCAACAGGAAGGGTGTCAGCATCCAGAAACAGCAGCCACTTGTATTGGGCTTCCTTAGCCAAAAGGTTCCGCATGGCGCTTCTGCCCGTATTTTGTGTAAAAGCAGTAAAACGGCAATGTTGCAGGGAGTTTATTTTTTCGTTCTCAACATTTAATGCCGAACCCGATCCGTCATCTGCAGAGATTACTTCGAAGATAATACTCGCAGCCATACATTGCGCCTGCAGTTCCTTTACAAGAGGCAAAATATTGTAATTGTATGTAGGTATCAGGATTGACAGCATAGCGCCGATTGCTTACACAGTACGTTGTACCACCTCAAAGAGGGTTCCGTCTTCCACTTTAAGCGTTTTCGAAGGGAATTTCATCAGCAGGGCATAATCATGCGTTGCCATGATAATGGTTTTGCCGTTCTGGTTAATTTCACGAAGCAGTTGCATCACTTCAACACTGGTTTGCGGGTCCAGGTTCCCGGTTGGCTCATCGGCGAGTATAACTTCCGGGTCATTAAGCAGTGCACGCGCCACAGCTACTCTTTGCTGCTCACCACCGGAAAGCTGGTGCGGCATTTTGTTTGATATATTCTTAACGCCAACTTTGCCTAAAACTTCATGAATCTGTTCCAGCATTTCTTTTCTGTCGGTCCAGCCTGTGGCTTTTAGTACAAACATCAGGTTGTCTGTAATGCTCCTATCAGGCAATAGCTTGAAGTCCTGGAAAACAATACCAATCTTCCTTCTTAGGAAAGGGATGTCCCTCTCTCGTAGTTTTGCCAGGTTATATTCTACAAACGTTCCTTCGCCCTCACGCAACTTCAGGTCGGCATACAGCGTTTTCATGAAGCTACTCTTGCCTGAACCCGTTTTACCGATGATGTATATAAATTCACCATGATTTACTTCAAGGGTTATATCTTTCAGAATAGTATTATTATCCTGATATATGGTAACGTTCTTAAGCGACAGTACAGGGCTGGACATGTTTGTTTGTGTTAAGTTTTGGTAAAAGTAATAAGATAACGCCGCTATTCAAAATTTTGTATCAAAATTAGGAGAGGATCAATTATCTATTATCAGCAATGTTTAAATCAGGCGTAAAAATCTGATAATCCAATAATCGGAAAATCGTTTTTTTCGTTTATTTTTGCCCATGCAACACAACGTACTTATTTTAGATTTCGGCTCGCAATACACACAACTAATTGCGAGAAGGGTTCGCGAACTAAACATCTTCTGCGAAATTTTCCCTTACAACAACCCACCGGTTGATTTATCATCTTATAAAGCGGTAATACTTTCGGGCAGCCCGTTCTCGGTTCGTGCCCAAGATGCCCCGCATCCTGACCTGTCGCAAATTCGGGGTAAGCTTCCTTTGCTTGCCGTTTGCTACGGTGCGCAGTACCTGGCACACTTTAACGGGGGCGAGGTAGCACCAAGCAACATCCGCGAGTATGGCCGTGCAAACTTATCGTTTGTAAAGGAAGGAGAGCCGTTTTTTGAAGGCATTAACCTGAACAGCCAGGTGTGGATGAGCCACAGCGATACTATTAAAGCGTTGCCTACAAGTGCTGTAAGGCTTGCCAGTACCAAAGATGTGGAGAACGCTGCGTATAAGATTGAAGGCGAAACCACTTATGCCATACAATACCACCCGGAAGTATATCACTCTACGGACGGAAAGCAAATGCTGGAGAACTTCCTGGTTAAAATAGCTGAAGTGCCGCAAAACTTTACACCTGATACTTTTGTAGAGGATATTGTAGAGGAGCTTAAGGTTAAGCTGGGGAATGATAAAGTAGTGCTGGGCCTTTCGGGCGGGGTAGACTCTACCGTGGCGGCAGTTTTACTTCACAAAGCTATAGGCAGCAACCTGTATTGCATATTTGTAAATAATGGGCTACTGCGTAAAGATGAATTTGAAAACGTGCTACATCAGTACAAAGACATGGGGCTTAATGTTAAGGGGGTAGATGCGTCTGAAAGGTTCCTGTCGCAGCTTGCCGGCATTGATGACCCTGAGACCAAACGTAAAACCATAGGCCGGGTTTTTATTGAGGTATTTGATGACGAGGCACACCAGCTTACCGATGTAAAGTGGCTGGCACAGGGTACTATATATCCGGATGTTATTGAATCGGTTTCGGTAAAAGGGCCGTCTGCTACCATTAAATCGCACCACAATGTTGGCGGGCTTCCTGATTTTATGAAACTGCAGGTAGTAGAGCCGCTGCGTATGCTGTTTAAGGATGAGGTACGCAGGGTAGGGGCTACGCTGGGTATTGACCCTGAACTGCTGGGCCGCCACCCGTTCCCGGGCCCGGGACTGTCTATCCGCATTCTTGGCGATATTACACCAGAAAAAGTGAGGATATTACAAGAGGTTGACCATATATTTATACAGGGTCTTAAAGACCACGGGCTTTACAATAAGGTATGGCAGGCGGGGGCAATACTGCTGCCTGTAAATAGTGTAGGTGTTATGGGCGATGAGCGTACCTATGAAAAAGTAGTAGCATTGCGCGCCGTGGAAAGCACCGATGGTATGACCGCCGACTGGGTGCACCTACCGTATGAGTTCCTGATGAAAATATCGAACGAAATTATCAATAAAGTTAAGGGAGTTAACAGGGTTGTGTATGACATCAGCTCGAAACCACCAGCCACAATAGAGTGGGAATAATTTTACAACGGGTCCTTTGCGGGACCCGTTTCGTTTCTTAAAAATCAGTGCTTTAAGGTATGTTGTCGATTAAATAATGCAGTTTATCGAAAACGATGGTAGTAAGGGCCTCTTTAGTAGTTCTTTTGCATAAATTTATGATAAGATTAACAAGTACTACATCTTACAACTACTACCTATGAAAAAACAACTACTATTATTCAGCACCTTTATCGCGTTGGCCTCAACACCGGCTTTTGCACAGCTGCCTCTGCAGAAGGTTTCGCAGGAAGGTACGGGTGAAGTTAAGATACACCGTGTAGCTATTGGAGAGACCATGGTTATGATAGCTAAAAAATACATGGTACTGCCACAGGATATCTATGAGCTTAATCCATCGGCAGCCGAAGGGCTAAGTGCGGGAATGACATTGCAAATTCCTGTAGGTAAGAAAGTAAAGGCTGGCGCAGAAGAAAAGAATCTGGATTATGAGATTGTAGATGCAGCTGCAATAAAGAAACAAAAAATGCAGGACGACAGCAACCCGGGTTATGTAGTGGTTGATGCTGAAACAATACTTAAAGACAGGCAGAAGAAACAGCACGATGAAAAGCTATCTTATACAGCAGAAGCTAAAGCGAAACGCACTGGCATAGCTTATGAAGAGCCTAAAACCGGTGTTGAAACAACTGTGCAGAATGTAAGCCATGAGGTAAAACCGGGTGAAACGCTTACGGCGCTGGCCAGGAAATATAATGTTACTATAGCCGAAATTACGGCGGCTAATGAGAAAATACTTAAGCGTGGGCTGCAGGCCGGGCAGACACTTGTAATTCCTGGTGCCGGCGGACCGGATGCTGATAATGCTGTGCCTGCCGCTACAGCTGTTGCTCACAATTTGCCTGCATCACAGGAGGGGCATGAGCCTATGACAAGTGAAATGCCGGCTACACATCATGTAAAACCTGGTGAAACGCTGCACAGCCTTGCAAGGAAATATAATACTACTGTAGCCGAACTTACAGAAGCTAATGAGAAAATATTGAAAAGAGGACTTCAGGCCGGGCAAACATTAACCGTGCCGGGAGGTACTGCTGAGAATGGAGCTGCGGTAGCTGCAGCAGATACTGTAATTGTGCCAAACCATGCATCCTATTCGGAAGAGCCTACAGGAAGTGCCGAGCATAAAGTAGAGGCAGGTGAAACCTTACATGGCCTGGCCAGAAAATACAATACATCGGTTGAAGCCATAACAGCTGCCAATAAAAACAAGCTTAAAAAAGGGCTTCAGGCCGGGCAGCTTATAAAGATACCGGTGCCTATAGGCATTGCGGCAGTAAATGAGCAATAATTAAATTACAATAAGTTCTTCGGTAGGGCCGTTGCGAAAGCAGCGGCTTTTTTATTTAGAAAACATTTGCTTTGTATTAAGATATAAATAACAGTATTTAAAATGTAAATAATTTTAACAGCTTAATCCCTTAATTGCATGTAATTTAAAAGCAGGGATTATGAAGAAGATATTATTTTGTATAGGTATATTGTTGATTGCGTTATCTTCAAAAGCGCAGGAAGAAGAAACACGGATTGGTACACAAACACACAGTGTAAGGCAGGGAGAAACGGTAATGCTGATATGTAAAAAATACCTGATAAAGCCTGATGATATTTATAAGCTTAATCCTGATGCGGTGCATGGTATATCTGCCAACATGGTGCTGAAGCTGCCCCCCTGGCAGCAAACTTGCTGCAAAGAGGGCTGCTGAAACAAAAATAAAAGCGGAAACTAAGATGAAAAAAGGAGCTGATTTAAGTAGTTTACCTCCTAAGTAGTTTCATAATATCGTAATAAAAACCTTTAATAAGTCGTTACAAAAGTTAACTTTGTAACGGCTTAATTTTTTTAAAAATAATATTATGAAATACCCGGTGATTGCAGCTTTTTTGTTAATGATGTTGTCAGCGCCTTTATTTGCCCAGGCTGATTATATAAAGCATAAAGTGTCAAAAAAAGAAACAGTTGCAGATATTGCCAAGAAGTACAAAGTTACCCCATATGACATATACAGGCTTAACCCTGACTCTAAGAATGGTATTAAAGAAAACAGCATCTTGCTGGTACCAAAGCAGTCTAAACCTGCACCCTCTGAACCGGTTAAAGAAAAAACAACTAAAGTAGCCAATACCACGCACGAAGTGCAGGCCGGGGAGACACTGTACAGCATTGCAAAAAAATACAATGTATCGTTTGATGATATAAAAAAAGCAAACGAAGGCAATGCAGGAGACGCGCTTAAAATAGGGCAGAAAATTATTATACCAGTAAAGGGCAGCGCTCTTGCGGCCCAGGTTAAGGAAGCTAAAAAAGCAGAGGCTAAAACCCCGCCGCCATCTTATTTTTACCACACTGTAGCTGCGGGTGAGACCAAATATTCTATTGCCAAGCAGTACGGTATGACGCTGCAGGTGCTTGAAGCGCTAAACCCTGAAGCAAAAGAAACACTTGCCATAGGCCAAAAGCTAAAACTGGATAAAAATGCCGTTATAGCCAAAGAAACTCAGCCGGAGCCTGTTGCTGCAAAGGTACCTGATTTTGTGCAGGAAATGTATGTAAATTATCAGGTAAAGCCTAAAGAAACCCTCTACAGCCTCGCAAAGAATGCCAGGATGACCGAAGAGGAGCTGATGGTGCTAAATCCGGAACTTAGAGATGGTGTTAAAGAAGGAATGATCATTAAAATGAGGGTAGGAGCAGGAACGGGTGCTAAAACCGTGGCCGACCTTACTAAAACAATCAAGAAATCTTCAGCAAAGGAAATTGCAATATTGTTGCCTTTTAACCTGCCGAAGGCAGAATCTGATACTGCCCGCACCAACCGCCTTCGTAAAGACAGGTTCCTGAACATGACGCTCGATTTCTATGCCGGGGCACTTATGGCTATAGACTCTGCCAAAGCGCTTGGCCTGCCGCTAAAAGTAAAAATATACGATTCTAAGGAAACCCGCACCTCATCAGATGTTGCATCTTTAAAAGGAAGCTTATCGTCAGCCAGTGCGGTGATAGGCCCTTTCTTTCAGGGTAATGCCGAAACTGCAGCTGCAACTCTTGGAACTGTACCTGTAATTTCACCATTATCTAAAGAAAGTGGCAAAGCTTATAGTAACCTCTTCCAGTCGGTACCGTCGGAAGAAACAGTAAAAAGAGCTATGCTCGAATATCTTAAATCAAAAGATGCCAATGTTGTTGCAGTGGTAGATTCTAAAAAAGCCAGCTCAAGGCAACTGATAAAGAAAAATTATCCTGATGCTAAATTTCTTGATGGAGGGATAACAGATGCTTCTATGAGGGCACAGCTTTCTAAAGAAAAAATGAACTATGTGATCATGGAGACAGAGAATTTAACCATGATATTAAATACAACCAAAGTTCTTGCCGGTGCGCTGGCGGATTACCGGATACAGCTCGTAGTGCTGGAAACAACCGATAAGCTGGAGCATGACGAAGTCCCTCTTAGCAGGCTTACTGCGCTTAAAATGCTTTATCCGTCGGTAACCAATGATACTGAAACGCCTGCAACGGCGCTGTTTGGCAAAGTATTCAGGCAGAAGAACGGTGTAAACCCCAGCCAGTTTGCTACCCGTGGCTTTGATGTAACCTTTGATGTGATCCTGAGGCTTTTCCAGGAGGAAAGTTTTACTGATGTTATAAATGCAAAAGCAACAGAATATGTTGAGAATAAGTTTGCGTATGAAGCCATAAATGGCGGCAACTATAACAATGGTGTGTATATTTTACAATATGATGAAGACCTTACCATAAAACAAGCGCAATAATCATGACATCAAAAGTAACCTACCTTGGAGACTTACGCACCTCATCCATACACATACAATCGGGCAGCGAAATCATATCTGATGCCCCTGTTGATAATAACGGCAAAGGCGAGGCTTTTTCACCTACCGACACTGTAGCCAATGCCCTGGCAAGCTGCATGCTTACGGTAATGGGTATAAAGGCGCGCAGCATGAATGTGGCACTGGAAGGTACTACTGCCGAAGTAACTAAAATAATGCAGGCTGAGCCACGTAAGATCTCCCGTATTGAAGTTATTTTCCACATGAAAAGCGATGCTGATGAAAAAGCGCGTACTATACTTGAAAGGACAGCGCTAACCTGTCCTGTGTATTTAAGCCTGCACGCTGATATTGAGAAGGATGTAGTTTTTAACTGGTAGTATTGGAACACCAAAAACAACTCCTTATAAAACTGGCACATACAAAAATGCCGTTCGGCAAGTATGAAGGACGCTATCTTATTGACCTGCCCGAACATTACATAGTGTGGTATCATGGCAAAGGCTTTCCTAAAGGGCAGCTTGGTGATATGCTGGGGCTTGTATATGAGCTGAAGCTAAACGGGCTGGAAGAGCTGGTGCGCAATATTAAGCGGCAATATCCGATTTAATTTACCAATATTTAAATGTAGCAATGTATCAATTGGGCAAGATCTGGCTGAATTGATACGTTGTTACATTAAGCAATTATTACATTGATTTTCGTTAATTAATTTTCGTACTTTTGCCTCGTTTTTTACGACAACAACAACAACACAACACACAACAACACAATGAATCAGACGAAGTATATTTTTGTTACAGGAGGCGTGACCTCTTCCCTGGGGAAGGGAATCATCGCGGCTTCATTAGCAAAATTATTGCAGGCAAGGGGCTACAGGACCACCATCCAGAAATTTGACCCGTATATTAATGTTGATCCGGGAACACTTAACC
>JAEWKB010000209.1 GCA_023386255.1 Bacteroidota bacterium | reverse complement strand
GTAGTATCAAGGTTGTTGTAATAACTTGCAGGGTGTTCCTCTGCTTCGGCGGGAAATTCCATGTTGAAGAGGTCATACTGCTGCTGGCTTTTAATAATCGTTTTGGTAGGAGCAAGGCCCTGCGCGGTTACATCGTCATACTCCTCGCCGTGTCCAAACAGCTTCCCGAACTGCTCTGCCATGCGGCGAAACTCCAGGTCATGGAAAAGCGCCTCTACCTTTTCAAAGTCCGGCTTGGTTAGCTCATAGTCATGTTCGTTGAAGGTTACGTTACAGTCGGTTATAATAGTGGCCAGTTTTTTAGACATCAGCCCTTTTTCGGCATTGGCTACAATGTTCTCACCCAGCTTTCCTTTAATTTCATGCGCATGTTCCAGCAGGTTCTCCATGCTGCCATATTCTTTCAACAGCTTCTTGGCGGTTTTTTCGCCTACGCCCGGCAATCCGGGGATATTATCTACGGCATCGCCCATCATCCCCAGGTAGTCAATAACCTGCTCCGGCCTTTCAATCTCAAAACGCTCCAATACTTCGGGTACGCCCCAAATCTCAATGCCATTGCCCATCCTTGCCGGGCGGTACATGAAGATGTTTTCTGATACTAACTGCGCAAAATCTTTATCGGGCGTCACCATAAAAACCTGGTAGCCTTCTCTTTCGGCCTGTTTGGCAACAGTTCCTATAAGGTCGTCAGCTTCGCAGCCTGCCTCCTCAATTATCGGGATGTGCATGGCACGAAGTATATCGTGTATGTACGGTATGGCTATCATAATCGCCTCAGGCGTTGCGCTCCTGTTGCCTTTATACTCTGCAAACATTTCGGTACGCACGGTGCTGCCTTCCTTGTCAAAAGCCACGGCTAAATGGTCCGGCCTTTCGCGCTTAATCACATCAAGAAGGGAGTTCATAAACCCGAATATGGCCGATGTGTCCAGGCCGTTGGAATTGATCCTGGGGTTCTTTATAAAGGCGTAGTAGCCACGGAATATCAGTGCGTAAGCATCAAGCAGGAAAAGTCTTTTCTGTTGGGACATGTAAAAAATTATTTGCCTGTAAAAATAATCAAACGTTGGCAGAAACAATAACCGTGTTCATTCGTTTTTAGGATAGGGCGCATTACTTTATTGTTAAAATTACTGTAGCGCCTCATTTAAGCTGGTATATTATTTAGTTACTTTGTAAAAAATCTTAAAATGCTTCGTTGGATACTCTTTATTGTTTTTGTGGCTGTTATTGAAATATATGCTTTTCAGGCCGTTAAAACAATTGCAAAGGCCCGTTGGATACAATACACCTACCTCGCTGTTTCATTCCTGATCCTGGCCTATATAATTTACTCCTTTACGCAGTTTGACAGGCGCATTGGCCAAAACAAAACTACCCTGTTCACCTTCGGGCTGCTGCTTATAACCTACCTGCCAAAAATTGTTATTGCCGTAGTGCTTTTAGGGGAAGATATTGTAAGGCTTATTGGCGGGTGCATCCGTGCCTTCCTGGGTAACAGCGAACAATCGTTTCTGCCCGAAAGGAGAAGGTTTGTAAGCCTTGCTGCCTTGGGTGTGGCTGCTATACCGTTCCTTTCGTTGCTGTATGGCATGACCAAAGGCAAATATAATTTTAAGGTGATAAAGCAAACACTTTTCTTTCCTGACCTGCCGGAGAATTTTAACGGTATGACCATCACACAAATATCTGATGTGCATAGCGGAAGCTTTGATGATGAAGAAAAAATTGCATATGCCATCGACCTTATAAATCAGCAGAAATCAGATATTATATTATTTACAGGTGATATCGTAAATACACATGCCGAAGAGATGCATCCGTGGATCGAGACGTTTAAACGTATTGAAACTCCTGCTTTTGGAAAATATTCAGTATTGGGCAACCATGACTATGGCGAATATATTGTATGGCCGAGCCAGAAGGAAAAGGATGAAAATTTTACAAACATTAAAGGCCTGCACAGGCAGATAGGTTTTAACCTCCTGTTGAACGAAAATGTTAAACTGAAAAGGGGCGCACAGGAGATAGCATTGGTAGGGGTAGAGAACTGGGGGCACAACTTTAAAAAAGCAGGTGACCTGCGAAAAGCTTCGGAAGGGCTGAAGCCGGAAGACTTCAAGATACTGATGACCCATGACCCATCGCACTGGGAATATGAGGTAAAGAACAACCCTGACCACTACCACCTTACACTTAGCGGGCACACCCACGGCCTGCAATTTGGAATCGAGATACCGGGCTTTTTAAAATGGAGCCCCGTGCAGTATGTATACAAGCAATGGGCAGGGCTGTATGAAAATCTGGGCAGGTACATTTACGTAAACAGGGGCTTTGGGTTTCATGCATATCCCGGCAGGGTGGGCATATGGCCTGAAATTACCGTGCTGGAACTAAAAAAAGGCCAAAAAGTTTCGTGATTTGGTAAAAATGTTATATTTGTATAACTTTTGAGAAATATAAGCTTTTAAGTCAGTCAAAAAATTTCATTTTTTATGTCAAAATTCGGCGAACTTATTAATTCCAATGTACCTGTACTAATTGATTTTTATACAGAATGGAATGAGCCTTCGGTATCAATGCACCCCGTAATAAGGGATGTTGCGGCTGCGCTTGGCGACAGGGCAAAGGTCATAAAAATTGATGTGGATAAAAATCAGGAACTGGCTGACGCTCTTCGTATTAAAGGGTTACCTACACTTATGATATATAAGGACGGGCAGATGGTATGGAGGCAAAGTGGCGAGTTGGATGCCAACACTATTATTGGCCTTGTACAGGAGCAGATCTAACTTATCGCTTTAAATTTAAATCCTTTTTCTTTTAAATATTCTATTGCACGGGGTAATGCATACTCTACATTAGGGAATGCTTTTACACTGTCGTGAAAAATTATCACGCTGCCTTCACACGTATTTTTTATTACATTCTGCAGGCATTTTTCAGGTGTAATTGTGCGGTCAAAATCAGCGCTAAGCACGTCCCACATTATTATCCTGTAGCCGAGCCTGCGAACTTCGGCAGCTTGTGAGCCTTTTATCTTGCCATACGGCGGCCTAAAGAGTTTCCTAAAGGCTGCTTTGCCTCCGTTAGCTTCTATGGCCTTTTCGGTGGCTTCTATGTTATCAAAATAGGTTTTATTGTCATTCTTCCAGCCGTTAAGGTGGTTGTAGGTGTGGTTGGCAATGGTATGGCCGCCTTCAATTATTTTCCTGAAAAAATCTGGATTGTTGTTTATGTTGTTGCCAATACAGAAGAAGGTAGCCTGTATCTCATGCTGTTTCAGCACATCCAGAACCCAATCGGTAACTTCATGGGTAGGGCCGTCATCAAAAGTAAGATAAACAGTTTTACTGTTGTTTGGGATGTCCCAAACATACCCGCTGAACAGCTTTTTTATAAACCGGTGTGTCTTTACCCAGTATGGCTTCATAGTCATTTTAAATAAAAGATGCAGCACTTTTGGCGCTGCATCTCAAATATAAGGAATAATTCTTATTCGTTGTCACGGCCATACCGGCTAAACATTTTGTTGTACTTATTGAATGTTACTTTTGCCTTTTCATACATGGCAGGGTCTTTCTCCTCCATCATTAGCAGCAGGCTCCTGTAGCGTTCAATATCTGTTATAATATCCATACGCATATCATCCTGATCACTTAGCCTAAGGCCTTTGTAATAGGTAAGGTTCTCCTGGTACTTCCTGGTAAGCTTGTCAAGTATCTCCCTTGCCTGTTTTGTCTGGCCCAGTTCATAATATCCGGCAGCAAAAGGCTCTACAAGGGTATAGTAATTAAAGTATTCTATTGGCATTTGGGTCATGGCAAGGTCAATTACTTTTTTAGCCTTGTCTTTTTTTCCTTCGTTTATCAGCGCTTCCATCAACCTTGCAAGGTTAGTGCGGTAGTTAATGCTGTTTTTGCGGGTTTCAGGGTCATGATAAATGTGCGGGCTGTTGCTGTTGCCCCATTCCCATTTCATGACAATGTCATACATCTTGTCGGTGTCAATATGGCCCATATCAAGCGGACTTCCGTCAACAGGTATCTGCGTCTTAACCGGTATCAGCTTGTACACCATACCATCAAGCTGCAGGTAATCTTTCATCCACAGGTAATCATCATCGCCAAAGCTTCCGCCGGTAAAATATACAGGACGTTTCCAGTTGTTGTTGTACACAATATCAAGCATTATAAGGCGGTTCTTATAAATCGCATCGCCATCAATGTCAAAGTCTATATACGGTACTATAGAGTCATACTGCTTAGGAGCTACCACCTTATTCTTAATGATGTTCTCCCTGTCAATATTCAGCCTTACCTTATTGGTAGGGTAGTAGTTCACCATATGGCCGTTGCGAAGCTCCTTGGTAGTCCTTTCGTCGTCTGAAGCAAGGAACGCAAGCAGCGTCTTCAGGTCCCAGCGGTCTTCGCGCTCCGGGCTGTACAGCATATAAT
>JAEWKB010000242.1 GCA_023386255.1 Bacteroidota bacterium | reverse complement strand
CAATATAACTGATGTTGGGCATATTGAGGACGATGCTGACGAAGGAGAGGATAAAATTGCGAAGAAGGCAAGGCTCGAGAAGCTTGAGCCTATGGAAATAGTGCAGCAATACTCGGTAGATTTTCACCAGATCATGGAGCTGTTTAACAGTCTGCCACCAAGTATTGAGCCTACCGCTACAGGCCACATTATTGAACAAATTGAGACTATTAAGCAAATAATTGAAAATGGGTATGCGTATGTTTCAGAAGGGTCTGTTTATTTTGATGTAATGAAGTTTAATGAACAGCATCATTACGGCAAACTGAGCGGAAGAAACCTTGACGACATGTTGGCAAATTCACGTGATCTTACCGGCCAGGAAGCAAAACGCAATCCGGCCGATTTTGCACTTTGGAAAAAAGCAGAGCCACAGCACATTATGCGCTGGCCTTCGCCATGGGGCGACGGTTTCCCCGGCTGGCATCTTGAGTGTACCTCTATGAGTACTAAATATCTTGGTTCACAGTTTGATATACATGGCGGCGGGATGGACCTTAAATTCCCTCACCATGAGTGCGAAATAGCCCAAAATGAAGCCTGCACCGGCCAGTCACCTGTAAATTACTGGATGCATGCCAATATGCTTACCCTAAACGGCAAGAAAATGGCAAAGTCAACAGGTAATAATATCCTTCCGCGCGAACTTTTCAGCGGGAACAATGACAAGCTGAGCAAAGCCTTCTCTCCTGCCGTTACACGTTTTTTTATGATGCAGGCACATTACCGAAGCATACTTGACTTTAGCAATGATGCCATTATAGCTGCCGAAAAAGGCTTTAACCGCCTGATGGAGGCCATGGAAACACTAAAGCACAATAAACCTTTGGCAACATCATCAATAGATATCAGCAGCTGGAAACAGGCCTGCTATGATGCCATGAACGATGACTTTAACAGCCCGATACTTATTGCACAGCTGTTTGAAGCCGTTAAATATGTTAACGTGCTAAAAGATGGTACGGAAACCATTACCTCTGCCGACCTTGATGTGTTTATAAAAACAATGGAGGCATTTGTATATGATGTACTGGGGCTTGAAAACGCTGTAGCTGCCGATGTTAATACTGATAAGCTTGAAGGCACAGTGAACCTGCTTATAAACATGAGAAATGAAGCGCGTGCCAATAAAAACTTTGCCCTGTCTGACCAGATAAGGGACCAGCTTGCCGCTTTAGGCATACAAATTAAAGATGGCAAGGAAGGCACTACGTTTTCGCTAACATAGCAGCTTTTGAAGCTAAAAAAAATTATAACAGCACCTTTTATAGTACTCATCCGGTTTTATCAGTCGGCGATATCACCTTTTACCCCGGGTGTTTGCCGCTTTTCTCCCACCTGCTCCCACTATGCGGTTGAGGCCCTGCAAAAGCACGGGCTTATATATGGTGGCTGGCTGGCGTTTTACCGCATACTGCGTTGCAATCCGTGGGGCGGACATGGCTATGACCCTGTACCTGATAAAAAATGCGGACATAACCATTGATAGCCGTAGCCATTTATTTAAATTTACAGCTAAATAAGAAAATACTTAAAAATGACACATGCTTTAAGTTTTGTTTGGAATCCTTCAGAAGGCATTGACCTTGGCTTTTTCATGATACGCTACTACAGCCTTATGTGGGTTATAGCCTTTGCACTGGGCTGGTTCATTATGAAGAAGATATTTGACCGTGAAGGTGAGTCGGTTGAAAAACTGGATAAGCTATTTATATATACCATAATTGCCACCATGATTGGCGCCAGGCTGGGACATGTAATCTTTTATCAGCCTGAATTGTTTAAAGAAGATCCGGTAAATGTATTTCTTCCCATAAGATTGAACCCTACATTTGAGTTTACTGGCTTTGCAGGGCTTGCCAGCCACGGTGCTGCCATAGCTATAATCCTTACTATGATATACTACAGTAAAAGGATTATCAGGAGGCCTATACTATGGGTTTTGGACAGGGTGGTAATACCGGTTACAAGCGGCGGTATCTTTATCAGGCTTGGCAATTTCATTAATTCGGAGATATTGGGTAGTGAAACTTCAGAAGATGTACCTACAGCCGTTAAATTCATTCGTGGTGAAGATAGTTTAGGTAAAAATGAGGCGATGCGCCTTACAGGCACAAAAGATTATAACGAAGCTTATAACCTGATAGAAAAAGATCCACGGTTTGCTGATATATTAAACCAGATACCCTATAGGCACCCTGCACAATTATATGAGGCTTTCCTGTACATTTTTGTATTTGCCATCATTTACTACATGTATTGGAAAACAAATGCACGCAAGCAGCACGGATTAATATTTGGTGTATTCCTTGTATTGCTCTGGACAGTACGTTTTGTGGTGGAGTTTGTAAAACAAAGCCAGGGCGGATTTGAGAAAGCGTTGGGTGAGTTTTCTACCGGGCAATGGCTTAGCATCCCTTTTATCATAGCAGGTTTTATACTGATTTTTACAGCTAAAAAGAGAACCGAAACTTTATAAAAAAAAAAACCGCCTTATGAGGCGGTTTTTTTTTTTCCAAATCTGCTGTTATTATTCAGTCAGCTTAAATACATAAATTATAGTTCCTCTTTGCTTATCCGGAGCATTTGAAGAAGGTGTCCATGTAGTGTTAAGAGCTGCAACTTTAGCTTGATTCAATAAACAACTTGCTGTATTAGTTGTACCGCGGATACCAGCTGTAGCACTAATTACCTTTCCCGAAGGGTCAGCAAACACTTCTACAACCACAGTACCCTCTTCCTTACATGTATATCGGGGTTTGGGTTTTTCAAGTGCTTTGCGCCCATTCATAGCATACCCAGTGCCATTACCACGGCCTGAACCGCTTCCACCACCTGAGCCGCTCCCACTGCCGGGACCGGTACCTGTGCCGTCGCCACTACCGTTGCCACCGCCATTTCCATTTCCGGTACCCCCGTTGCCATAAGTTCCTGAACTTATGCCATTGCCGTTTCCGCCGCTTTGGTCACTTCCGCTAAGCAGGTTGTCAAGTGCGGCATTTCGTGGTTTTTGGGGCGTATTATCTACCTGCGGTTTAGGATTTTGAACCTGAGGGTCACGTACCGGTACAGGTTTAGTATTGGCTACGGCCTCAGCCTTATCATCGCTGCTCCCTACTACTTCCTCTGTAGGCTGCGATGACTGAAACTTTGCACCGCCGCCGCTGTCTCCAAAATTAATGGTCGCACCGCCACCACCGCCGCCGCCTTCAAGCATTACTTCCACCGGTTTAGGATCCTCTTCCGGCATTTCGGAAGGGTGGTGCTTCAGGAAAAACAAAAGGACGAGCAGTAACGCAAAAATTCCTGTCGTAATAAATACCGATTCCTGTTCCTGCTTTGTGAGCCTTACCATAATGTATTATTTAGACGTGGCAATAACAAACTTTAACCTCTGGCTTTCGCCAATCTCGAGGATATTTACCATATCCTGTACTTTCAGGTCATAAGGAAACCTTACAATAACCGTGCTATCCTGTGTACGCTGTACATGCTCTGCAAGCCTTGCAGGAAGCTGGTCAAAAGGTACGTTATCCTGGTTCATGTAATATTGGTTTGGCTGCCCTTCTTCAACCTTAACCGAAATGCTCATGTGCGATTTATGTGTTTGCGCTGTACTCTTGGCTTTTGGCAGTGCCAGCTTTATTACGTTTGGGTTAGCCAGCGTTGATATGATAAGGAAGAACAGGAACAAAAAGAACATAATGTCGCTAAGCGCAGATGCTGCAATCTCGGCATGAAACCTTTTATTTCTCCTTACCCTCATTTTCCTGTAGTTATTACATTAACGAACTGTATTACCTGCTTTTGCACTTTCAGCGTAAAATGGTCTATCATCATATTAAAAAAGTGATAGGCCGAATAAGCAATAACACCAACTATAAGGCCCAATCCCGAACTTATCATTTTTTCATACAGACCTGCAGAAATGGTATCAATTGTAATTTCTTTTTTTATGGATATATCGTAGAAAATAGTGATAACACCCGCAATGGTACCAATAAACCCTAAAATTGGTGCTATACCGGCTACAAGCCCAAGCCATCCTAATTTTCTTTCCATAAGGCCTATCTCAACATTTGTGCTTTTCTCCATCATGCCCTCAATCTCGCCCATTGGCCTTCCTATAAGACCTATGCCGCTCTCCAATATGGTACCATATGCTGTTCCTGCCCTTCCGGCGGCCAATTGTGCACCTTCTATTTTGCCGGAACTAAGCTGAAAGCGCACATCGTTCATAAGGCCTGCATCTTCCTTTGTCCTCTTATTGATGTAAAGCGCCCTCTCTACGATAATATAGATGGTAAAAAACAGTAAAATAAGAATGGGTATAACCATTACCCCACCCTTCATAAGCAGTGAAAAATAATTAACCGATTCAGGGGTTGCAGTTGCTGTTTTTGCTTGTACTTCTGCAGCTGCAGGTATGGTATCCTGCAATAAGAAAATCAAATTTGTCATGTTTATTTAAAGGTTGCTTAATGTGTATTACTATAAATGCAAAACTATATAAGTGATAACGAATATATGCTTTTTTGAGTATGCTGTAAAATAAAAATATAAAAAAACCTGCTTGTAGCCAAGCAGGTTAATTGTTTGATAAATAAAGCGTTTATACTACTTCATCATTATGGGCATGCTCAATTTTGTTCTTTTCTTCTCTCGATACTGTATCAACAAGTACCGGAGTTGCAATGAACAGTGAAGAATAAGTTCCTACAACAATACCCACAAGCATTGCGAATATAAATCCGCGTATAGATTCACCCCCGAATATGAACATGATAAGAAGTACCAGGATCATAGTCAATGAAGTATTTATAGTCCTTGACATGGTAGTGTTGATAGATGTGTTTACTATTTGTGCAAAATTTCCTTTTGTTTTACCGGCAAGATATTCACGAACCCTGTCAAATACAATTACTGTATCGTTCATAGAGTATCCAATTACGGTAAGGATTGCAGCAATAAAGTGCTGGTCCATTTCCATATGGAAAGGCATGAACTTATAGCACCATGAGTAGATACCAAGAACAAAGATAACGTCGTGAGCGATGGCTGCAATTGCACCAAGGCTGTACTGCCATCTCCTGAAGCTTATCATAAGGTAAAGGAATACAATGGCCATAGAACCTATTACCGCCCAATAAGAGTTATTCTTAATATCATCAGCAATTGTAGGGCCTACTTTTGAAGCCGATACAATACCTATTTTCTTACCTTCAAAAGTATTTACAAACTGATCATAACTTATGTTGTTAGAATAATACTTTTTAAGTGCTTCGTACATTTTTGTGTTCACTTCCTGATCAGCTTCAACACCATGCTCCTGAACTTTATATTTTGTAG
>JAEWKB010000233.1 GCA_023386255.1 Bacteroidota bacterium | reverse complement strand
GTATGAAGCATGGTTCAGCATGAAGCCTATTGAACTGTATGTTACTGATGCTGTACTATCGCAAAACAAGATAACTATGGATATGGGGCTTAAATGTACCATGCAAACAACCATAGGCCAAAAACCTAAAAACACCTTTAAAAAAGAAGATGTAGTATTGCGGCCTGTAGCTAAAATGCCGGATAAGCTGAACGTGGTTGTAGCTGCGGTTTCAACATACGAAAGCGCATCAAAAGTATTGACCAAAAATTTCCAGGGTAAGGAATTCAGTTCAGGAAAAAGGAAGGTTACAGTACAAAAGGTAGACCTCTGGAACAAAGACGGCAAAATGATAATAGCGCTAAGCCTTACCGGAAGCGTCAACGGCACTATATACCTTTCAGGATATCCTAACTATAATGCCGTAACCAAAGAAATTTATTTTGATCAATTGCAATATGTACTTGATACAAAGAGTATATTAATGCGCACCGCCAACTGGATGGCTGAAGGAATGATATTAAAGAAGATACAGGAAAGCTGCCGCTACTCTATCCAGCCGAACCTTGAAGAGGGCAAAAAGAACCTGCTGCCTTACCTTAAAAATTATTCGCCTATGCCCGGTATATTTATTAACGGCACACTGAATGATTTTGAGTTTGAAAAGGTAGACCTAACCAATAAAGCCATAATTGCTTTTATTAAAACATCCGGTAAAATGGATGTGAAGATAGATGGGCTGAAGTAGTTATACTTCGGCCTTTTTTTTCTGCTGCCTTAACCGGTATATTGCAAAACCTACCAGCCCCACCACCAGGTACGGCAGCACCATAAGGTACACAATGCCATCATTTACTGATTCAGCTTTTATAGTCCCGTCACTGCTCTCCAGCGAGGCACGGCACATAGCACATTGTGCGTGTGATGCAACAGAAAACAGGAGTACAAAAGTGCCTATAATAAATTTTTTCATACCAAATTATTAGTATACGTAGTAGGGTGATATCATAATGTAAACTATAACACCGGTAACAGCTACATAAAGCCATAACGGGTAGGTTATCCTGGCCAGCTTACGGTGCCTTTCAAAACTCTGAGAGAGCGCCCTTACATAGGTATAAAGGACAAAAGGTATGATAATAACTGACAGCGCAATATGTGTGATCAAAATGAAGAAGTATACATAGCGTATAAAACCTTCACCACCAAATTTTGTTGACTCAGAAGTCATGTGATAGGCCACATACATAGCTAAAAAGCATACAGATAAACATATGGCAAACTTCATGAGGTTTTGGTGCAGCACCTGCTTTCCGTTCTTTATAGCCCACACCGCTATTACCAATACAACCGCAGTAAGCCCGTTGATGGTAGCATATATAGGTGGCAGGAAGGATAGTGGCTGTACATCATAACCCAGCTTTTTTAAATTAACTCCAAACAGCAGCGCTACCACCAGGGGTATAGCTACCGATAGTAGAATGATCCATTTATTATATTTAGCCTCTATGGCTTTCGCATTTTCCATTATTCTTCCAATAATTTTTTAATATCTTCTTTTATATCATCAATCCCCGGCCTGTATTTACCCTCAAGGTCTTCCTCCAGGCCTTCAGGATCACTAAAATTCATACCCGAGTAATAGAAGATGGGGTTGCCATTGGCGTCTTTACGTGACCTAACTTTGCCGTTTTTATCAATAAGGGCAAACAGGCCACTATGCTCAAACCCTCCTGCTACTTTTTCATTTTCGCCTGCAAAAAGCTTGAAGTTCTTATTAGCCAGGTTATAGATGTACTGCTTGTCACCGGTTAAAAAGTTCCAGTTCTCAGACTTTACACCCAGGTTTTTAGCGTAATTCTTCAATACAGCAGGTGTATCATGTTCAGGATTTATTGTTATAGCAGCAATACCAAAATTTTTGTTCCCCAGGAACTCACTCTCAATGTGCAGCATATTCCTGTTCATTACAGGGCAAATGGAAGGGCAGGTGGCAAAGAAGAACTCCACAACATACACCTTGCCTTTGTAAAATTCGTCCGTAATTGTTTTACCGTCCTGATTTATAAGTTCAAACCCGGGGGCATCACCAATAACAGCAAGATCTGATTTTTTGCCTGTAGTTTCAGTGTTGACATTAAGCCTGTCATTTTGAATGACATTATCATTTTTAATGCGGTTAATGATTTTGGGGATAAAGATGATCCCGAAAATCAATATCACAAATGTAATCCCTATATATGAATACTTATTTTTCATATCTGCCTCTTTACACCTTTTAAAGTATCATTTTTCTTTAATGCCAGGCGGTACTCCCTTAGTAAAATTTTTATGTCATCAGTCATTTCATTATGCAGCTCAGCTGCCGAAAAACTGTTGTAGCTGTCCCTATACTCTTCTTCACCTTTTTTATTCTTACCTTTCCTGCCCCTCAGGTTACGGCCTTTATCTATAATGAAGATATTAAACGTGCCAAGATCTGCATCTAAAGGCTCTTTTACCTTTAATGAACCATAAAGTTCCTGAATAGATTTAGGTGGAAGAAATACAAATTTCCAGTTTGATATATCTGCCATAACTTTTAGTTCCGTCCGGAGCTGTTGTACATCGGCCTCTGTTCCTTCTGGAGCAATAATTACGGTTTGAAAATCAGTAAACTCTTTGTATTTGGCGTTTACTTTCTGGTTGATGTTAAATATGCTCTCTTTCTTTTTCATCACCTTCTGCCCAATAAACCCTAAAACAGTAATTTTATCCTTTAAGGCAACAGGTTTTCCGGAATTTGGGGAGCCGGTGGGTATCTCACTTACATTTTCTGTTATAACAGGAAGAAAGAGTGAATTGTGCTTTGCAAGTGAAAAATAAATATAAAGCAATAGCGGCAATACGAGCAGGCAGAGGAGAACGATTTTTCTTTTCATCGTGAGGTGAAATTTCCTTTGCAAAATTAAAAAAAGGCGGTTGAAAAACCGCCTTTTTTTATAACTATTATCTCCTTAAAAAATCCATCTGAAATTGTTGGCATTAAGGAAAACTTCGAATACATAATTACCTTCTATAAGTAAAATCAGTACAAGATATGCAATGAGGAACATCAGCGGCGCCACAATAGACCATCTAAGGTTAGCTTTCTCACCCTCAAGGTGCATGAACGCCCACATAATGTAGTACGCTTTCCACAATGTAAGGCCAATGAATATCCAGTTAAGGAGGTTCATGTGGAACAGGTGGTTCTTGTAAAGCGCATCAGGCTTAATGATACCAAGTATAACTTCAACAATCGTTATAACAGACAATATGCCGAATACAAGCCATATTCTCTTAGTATTTGATTCGTGTGTATGTGCCATTTTTTGTAAAATTTAATAATTAAACAAGGTAGAAGAATGTAAATACAAACACCCAAACCAAGTCTACAAAGTGCCAGTATAATCCAACTTTCTCAACCATTTCATAACTTCTCCTTTTTTCATATGTACCTAAAATAACATTAAAGAAAATAAGGATGTTTATAAGTACACCTGAAAATACGTGGAAACCGTGGAAACCGGTTATAAAGAAAAAGAAGTTAGCAAACAGCTTGTGTCCGTATTCGTTCCTTACCAGGTCAGCACCTTCTACTACATATTTAGCCTCACCAAGCCTTGCAAGCGACTCTTCTTTGCTAAGTACTGTTTTCTGCTTATTAGCATCTAACTTTTCAATCCTTACAAGAACTTCAGGGTGTGATTTGAAACCTTCAACAACTTCCTCTACAGAGTAAGTCGGCATAGTTTGCCCTTCTGTAAACCAAACGCCGTTGCTCCTGGTTTTCTGCACCATATCCGAAGGAAGGTCAGCCGCAAACTCTTCAAGTTTTACCCTTTTATATCCATCGCCCTCTTTCTTAACAAACTGAAGGATAGCACCTCCCCTTGTTTCAACAGCACCAAATTCCCCTTTAATAAAGTTTTTCCATTCCCATGCCTGTGAACCAAGGAATATAAAACCACCTACAATGGTTAGTAACATATATATGGCCACTTTGGTTTTCTTCATCTGATGGCCTGCATCAACTGCCAATACCATTGTTACTGATGAAAAGATCAGGATAAACGTCATGAATGCAACATAATACATTGGCGCATCCACCCCATGCATGAACGGGAAGTGGTTAAACACCTCGTCGGCTATAGGCCATGTTTCAATAAATTTAAACCTGGAAAAACCGTATGATGCAAGGAAGCCGGAAAAAGTAAGCGCATCTGATACAATGAAGAACCACATCATCAGTTTGCCATAACTTGCGGCCATAGGCTCGTTTCCTCCGCCCCATGTTTTACCTGTAGTAGCTGTTGTAGTAACTGTCGCTGCCATATAAAGTTATTAGTTAAAAAGTTTTCAAATTTACATTTTTTTCTATTAATAGAAATAGAAAAATAAAAACAAATAAACCCATAAAATATCGAGAAAATGCCAAAACATTGCACCTAACTCTATTCCAAGGGTTTGTGTAGCATTGTATTTTTGTTTAAAATGATTATAAATTACCACAAATAATGCAATAAGGCCACCCGCAAGGTGCGCAAGGTGCACTACAGTAACAATATAAAGGAAAGATGTAGTTACCGTACTATACTCGCCCGTAAAATAATATCCCGCTTTTATTACCTGGTTAAAGCCATAAAATTGCAGCACTACAAACGCAACTCCCAGTGCAAGCGTTACAAGAAGCATAGCCGACGTGGCCTGTCGGTCATTTCGCTTAATGGCATTTTTAGCAAAATGAAAAGTGATACTGCTTGCAATAATTACTATTGTACTTATTATAAATGCATTCGGCAATTTAAAATCATTAAGCCAGTCCGGCCGTGAGGTACTTACTACATAAGCACTGGTTAGGCCTGCAAAAAGCATAAACATGCTTATCATGGCGAACCACAACATCATCTTGTATGTTCTTGCTTTCCTTTCGCTATGTTCCTTAAGAGACATTTCCATAATTTATCGGATAAATTTATCTAAAACATATATTACCTGGAGCAGCGATATGTAGGACACACTGACCAACATAAGCTTTTTAGCAGCCTTTGCATCCATTTCCTTATACAGCTTTACGGCATATACAAGCATCCATAACCCAAGCAGCAATACAAGCACCGCAGAGACTGGTGATAATTTAAGCTGCCCTGTGTAACCTGTAGCTGGCAGCAGTGAAGCCAATATGAGCCATACTGTATATAAAATGGTTTGCAATGCGGTCTTCTTATCTTTCTTGCCGGTTGGAAGCATAAAAAATCCTGCTTTTTTGTAATCATCAAACAAAAACCAGCCAATTGCCCAAAAATGTGGGAACTGCCAAAAAAATTGTATAAGGAACAACGTACCTGCCTCAATACCAAAATCATTTGTTGCAGCTACCCAGCCCAGCATAAAGGGTATGGCACCGGGAAAAGCACCAACAAATACAGCAAGCGGCGTTATAGTTTTTAAAGGAGTATATACACTTACATATAAAAAAATGGAAATCCCGCCAAACATGGCCGACTTGGGATTAATAGTATATAATATGGCCAAACCAACAATAGTAAGGGCAGCACCCAGCCAAAAGGCATTTTTCGAGGTAATTTTACCTGAAGGCACAGGCCGGTTTTTGGTACGATCCATTAAGGCATCCAGCTCTTTTTCTATTATCTGGTTAAATACATTTGAGGCACCTACCATACAATAGCCACCGATAATGAGCAGCAAAAAAGTAACCCAGCTAAAAGCATAAACATCTGAAACACCCAAAAGGTATCCTGCAGCTGAAGAAAAAACAACACTTACAGCAAGCCGTGCTTTTGTTATGGCGGTAAAATCTGCAATTATAGATTTAGCTGAAAGTGTTTTTTCTGAGGCGTTCAAGGTAATTTTCATTGGTTTTCTCAAAGATGGCGCAAAGATACTTTAAAAATAACATCTGCCAAAAAGAAGGGATTTAAAAAAAATAGCAAGTTTTTTATTTTTTTGACGCAACCTTTTATGCTTTGCCGCGTCTATATAAAAAAAGCTTCATAAAGGTTGTTTATTTAAAAATGTTGCGAAAAAGAAAAATCGCAAATTGCTATGAAAGAGAGAAGCCTCCTGTAAGGGAGGCTTTTTTCGTTTAGTAATTTCCTGAAGAGTTTCCTCCTGCCGCAATAGCCTTTGCAGATGATGTGCCGATACGTTTTACACCCAGGGCAATCATCTCCTCTGCCTCCTCAGCCGAACGAACTCCCCCGGCCGCTTTAACAGGCAGTGGGAAGGAATTTTCTAACATCAGTTTTATTACAGGCACGGTGGCACCATTTGGCCTGCCACCTTCAGTCTTATAAAAGCCTGTAGAAGATTTTACAAATACATGCGCGTAATCATCTTCATCAAAATAGCTCAATACAATGTTTTTAATCAGTACGCACAGCTGCAC
>JAEWKB010000197.1 GCA_023386255.1 Bacteroidota bacterium | reverse complement strand
GTATGGCACCACCAAAAAGCAGCAGCTTTTCGGTTAGTGTGGTTTTACCGGCATCGGGGTGGGAAATGATCCCGAAAGTACGCCTGCGTTTAATTTCCTCTATAAAATTCATTACTGTACTTTGGATGTTGTTTAAAATCGCGCAAAATTACGCTTTTAAGTTGAACTTTATCTATCCAATATATAGTTAAATTCGGGTTCATCCAGAAAAACCATACAGCCTGAGGGGGCTGATATTGCTGAAAATGTTATTTTTACATCGCTATGCATTTGCTATGAAATGAAAATTACTTCAACTATATACATGCTGTTACTTTGCCTTTGGTGCGGGAATGCCATAGCCCAGCAGGAGCCACAGTATACACAATATATGTATAATACCCTAACCATGAACCCGGGATATACAGGCTCAACCTCGGGCCTTGAGGCGACATTACTGCACCGCTCTCAGTGGCTGGGTATTGACGGCGCTCCCGTTACGCAGGCTTTCAGTATACATTCGCCCTTGAATAATGAAAAAATGGGTGTGGGGCTTAGTGCTATTAACGACAGGATTGGCCCGAGCGATGAATTTTATGTAGATGGTAATTTTTCTTATACTATATATGTAGGGCAAAAGGCAAAAATCGCGTTCGGCATGAAGGCAGGCGTGCGGGTACTGAACATTGACTGGAGCCGTGGGCGGTATTACCAGGAGGGCGACCCGCTGCTGAATACCAACATCAACAACAAAATAAACCCTACGGTTGGAGCGGGGCTATACTACTATACCGATAAATGGTACACAGGAGTATCTGTACCCAATTTTATAAAGAACGATTATTATAATGACATAAAGGAAGATGCCATAGCCAGCAGGATGCACTACTATATAATAGGAGGCTATGTTTTTGACCTCTCGGAAAACCTGAAGTTTAAGCCTGCCGTTTTAGGCAAGATAGTATCGGGTGCACCGGTTACGGTAGATGTATCAGCTAACTTCCTGCTGCAGGAAAAGGTAACGCTGGGGGCGTCGTACCGTTGGGACGACTCGGTTTCGGCGCTGGCAGGCTTCCAGATTACGAAGAATATATTTGCGGGCTACTCCTATGACTATTCGGTAACCGAACTCCAAAAATACAACAGCGGCTCGCACGAGCTCATCCTGAAGTTTAACCTGTGGCCAAAGGCAACACGTATCATGTCGCCACGATTCTTTTAGTTATGAGAGTAAAGATGTTGTTCATATTGCTGTTCTCCTTTACTTTTTCTTTCGGCCAGCAAAAGCTGAAGAAGGCGGACAGGCTGTTTGATGAAATGGCGTATTTGGAAGCGGTAAAGGCCTATGAAGAGTATTTTGTAAAAGCCAAAAGTGAGAAGCCACAAGGCAAAAGCCTGCTGAACATGGCTGATGCGTATTACTTTACGAGAAATTATAGGGAAGCTTCAAAATGGTACGCCAAAGCAACACTGGATGATGTCCGGTTTAACCGCTATGTTCAATCGCTGAGGATACAAAAAAAGTATGATGAAGCCGACAGGCTGATGCAGCAAAGGCTGGGTAATGACGCTCAAAAGCTTCGACGTTTTAATAAACAAAAGCTCTATCTCGACAGCTTAACAAAACTTCCTCCCGCTTTCAGTATAACCAACCTTCCTTCTAACTCCCGCCTGTCTGATTTTGGTGCTGCTTTTTACGGCAGTAAAGTTGTATACTCGTCAGCAAAAGATACCATGGGTACAGGCGGAAAGTATTATAAATATAATGAGCAGCCTTTCCTGAAACTGTATGTTGCAGAGCGGCATCCGGAGGACGGAACTTTGTTTGGCGAAAAGGAATTTTTTCCTAAAAGCCAGATAAGCTATCACAATGGGACACCTGTATTCGCTAATGCCGAAACTGTTTATTTCAGCAGTAACTATGTAAAAGGCGGCGGCAGGCTAGATACTAATGCTAAAGGCACGGGCAACCTGCAGCTTTTGCGTGGCACAATAAAAGGAAATGAAATGCAGGTGGAGTGCCTGCCCTTCAACAGCAAAGACTATTCGGTGGCGCAGCCTGCGGTAAGTGCCGATGGCAGGTGGCTATATTTTGTAAGCGATATGCCGGGAGGCTACGGAGAAACCGATATTTACAAAGTCGAAATTATGTCGGGCGGCACATTCGGGCAGCCGCTAAACCTGGGGTCGGTAGTAAACACACCACACAAGGAGATGTTCCCTTTTGTAAAAGATGATGCTTTGTATTTTGCATCGGAAGGGCATTACGGGTTGGGAGGGCTTGATATCTTCGAAAGTAAAATAGCTGCTGAGACCTATGCCGAACCCAAAAACCTCGGCCTGCCCATAAACAGCAACCATGATGATTTTGCATATATACTTTCTGCTGATGGTAAGTATGGCTATTTATCATCCAACCGTGAGGGCGGTAAAGGCGATGACGACATTTATTTTTTTACAAAAAAGGAAGAGTGTAAACAGTCAGTATCGGGTGTGGTGCTGCACAAGAAATTAAAAACACCAATAAGAGGTGCAAAAATAACGGCTTTGGGTGCCGATGGTAAAATAATTGCTGCTGCGGAAGCGGATGCTGACGGTTTTTATATAATGAACCTGCCTTGCAATATTTCTGTAACCATTGAGGTATCTCATGAAGATTTTACCAATGAGAAAACTGAAGTTGTGGCCGCTAAAGAACCGGTGCAGCGCAAGGTGGATTTTGAGCTGACAAAATATGATGACCTGATAGTTAAAGAAGGTGAAGTGGAGAAAGTGGCCATTAACCCCATTTATTTCGACCTTGATAAATATGGCATTACCAAACGGGCTGTTATAGAGCTGGACAAAGTGGTGTATATAATGAAGAATTTTCCTAATATTATAATCAAAATAGAAAGCCACACCGACTCCCGTGCTTCAGATGACTATAATATTACCCTCTCGCAGAACAGGGCAAAGGCAACATATGAGTATATCATCTCCAAAGGCATCGAACCAAAACGCATTGAGAGCGTTACCGGCTATGGCGAAACACGCCTGCTGAACGGCTGCAGTAATGATGTGCCATGTAGTGAAGAACAGCACAGGCTGAACCGCAGGAGTGAGTTTATAATTGTGAAGCGATGAGTAATAAAATTAATATCGAAGAACTGCAACGTCTATATGATATTGAATTATCTGAAAGCGTACGTATAAAGGTTGAGTTACTTATTACTGCTGTAAATGATTGGCCCAATCCCATTTATTATTTAGATGAGTTTGCGGCGGCAGTGACTAAGTTTGTTGAAGGTGAAGCTACAAAGGATAACATAGTGAAAGCTTTACAAGAAATTGATTTTTCTACAGATGCATGGGTTGCAGAATCACTAAGTAGTGTTATAAATCTATATGATTATTATTCTTCGGGAACAACCTTTAAAGATATTGTTGAAGATATTAATGCAATAGCAGCATTCATTAAACAGGAGGAGTGAGTTTATAATTGTGAAAAAATGATTTTGGAGATTTTACGTTTAATACTTATCTTTATGTAAAAAGTTGAAGTTATGAATGTAAAAGGCCCTATAATTTTTATTGAGGATGACGAAGATGACCAGGAAATAATGGCTGAAGCGTTTAGCACACTGAATTTAGATAATGAGGTCATTTTTTTTAGCGATGGCGAAAAAGCATTGCAATACCTTACAGATACGGAAATTGAACCATTTATTATTTTCTCTGATATTAATATGCCCAGGCTAAGCGGAATGGAGCTTCGTAAGAAAGTACACGAAAATGAGGATCTCCGGCTTAAGTCCATCCCATATCTTTTCTTTACTACAAGTGCTGAGCAAAAGCATGTGATTGATGCCTATTCAAAATCCATCCAGGGTTTCTTTGTAAAGCCGTCCGATTTTAATGAACTCAAGGCAACCCTGCATAGTATTGTTGACTACTGGCAAAGGTGTGTATCGCCTAATTATGTGAAATAACCTTCTGTATAACGCGACTGAATATTCCCCCAAAAAGATTAACAGTAAATAAGTTGCTATTTTTCAGGCTTGTATATATTTATAGCTTACCTTTGGACTAATTAAATATATTTAAAATGCAAGAAGGTACAGTAAAATTCTTCAATGAAGAAAAAGGTTTCGGGTTTATTACACCGAACGATGGTGGAAACGAAATCTTTGTTCACGTTTCAGGACTAACAGAAAGCATTCGTCAGAATGACGTTGTCCGTTATAAGGTAGAAGAAGGACGCAGAGGTCCAAACGCAACAAACGTAGTCGTAGCTTAATACTTACTATACAGTTAGCTTACAAGAGCACTTGCCTAAAGCAGGTGCTCTTTTATTAGTATTATAATTATAAAATATATACTTGCAATATCTTAATGAATTGTTATTTTTGTTGATTGCAAATTTAACGGTGCGCTAAATACTTTTTTGCGGCAGCACCCGTTTAGTAAACCAGTATTAAAACAGTTACAGTTACATAATGAAACTAAAACAGGTTCTTTTAGGTATTTCCCTGTTTGTTGCGGCGGCATCGTTCGCCCAACAGGCAAAAAAAGAAGTTCTTTTTACCGTTGACGGAAAACCTTACTATACAGATGAGTTCATAAGGGTGTACAACAAAAACCTTGATCTTGTAAAAGACGACTCGCAAAAAGACTTGAACAACTACCTTGACCTTTTTATCGGTTATAAACTGAAGGTGAACAAAGCCAACAAACTGGGCCTGCAGGAAGGCCAGGCCTACAGGAACGAGCTGAAAAGCTACCGCAACCAGCTGTCTCGCAACTACCTTACAGATACAAAAGTTACTAAAGAGCTTGTAGCGGAAGCTTATGAAAGGTCTAAAAAAGAAATAAGGGCGCAGCACATATTATTCCTTGTAGATGAAAACGCAGCACCCGCCGATACGCTGAAGGCCTACAACAAAGCAGTGGATGCACGTAAAAAGGTACTGGCAGGAGAAGATTTCGGCAAGCTTGCAGTACAGCTTTCGGAAGATCCTTCGGCTAAAGAGAATAAAGGCGACCTGGGTTACTTCTCGGTATTCCGCATGGTATACCCTTTTGAAACAGGAGCGTATAAAACGCCAAAAGGCCAGGTGTCTAAACCCATACGTACACGTTTTGGGTACCACCTCATAAAAGTAAACGACATACGTGATAACCGTGGTGAAGTTAC
>JAEWKB010000153.1 GCA_023386255.1 Bacteroidota bacterium | reverse complement strand
GCCTGTAGCTGCCTGCTGCCCAAACTGCTGAAAGTCGCATAATGTGCCGGCTTCTTCAGGCGCATTGATTACACCTAAAAATTGTGTTCCGTTTACAGCGTGGTAAATTTTTCCGTTAGGGCCAAGTTGAAGTGCTCCCTGCGAAGCGCTTGCCAGAATTGTTGTTTCAGATGCGGGTATGTTTGCAGCCAGCAGGTCGTATTGCTGTAGGCCGGTAACGCTGCTCTGCTGAGAATAGGAGACGTATAAAAATTTTGCTTCAGGGGAAAATTCTATTCCGTACGGGCCAACATTATTTTTTACGATTACAGGATTAGACACCACTCCTGTGGCATCATTAAAATCATAAAGATACACTGCTCCGTTGGTGGTTTCGCTCCCCTCTACTGTAGCCCGCTGCAGATGCGCCACAGCCAGTTTTTGTCCGTCAGGAGACGCTTTTAGATACCCTATAGAATTCCTTCGGTAACCATTTTGGGTTACCATGGGCTCAATTTGTGTTACTACAGGCGTAGTGCTTACACCCATAGCATCAACCTTAAATGCATAAAATTTATCAAGGAAATGAGTCACTACCCAATAACCTGACCCGTTTGCAGTTTTTACGGCTGTAATTTTTTCCGAACATTTATATTTTGCCTCATCAGGATTGGCAGGGTCATAAGTTAGCAAATGTACATTGCGGGTGGTTACATCGCCCACGCTGCCATTTGCCCCGTTTACCGAAAGATCAATAATAGAGTAGTTTAACCCGTTGTTAAAGCCGTCATCATCAGTGGGAATAGTGCCAAGAATACCGCTTGGTTCAAAATAAGTGCCTGTAAACTGGTTGGGAAATGCCATTGCATTTTGATGATGCGGTTCATCTACAGTGAAAACATAATAAATATTAGGGTCACCTTTTTTAGGGACGATGATACCCGACTGTGTACTCGAAGGGTCACCCAACAATCCGGTGCCTGCATTGTAATTAGCATTCGGCATACGTAAATGGTTACGGTCCCACACGCTGCGGCCATCTGTGTAAAACAGTAAATTCCCCAAAGCGTCAGACATAGAGCTGCAGCCCTCAGTGGTGCTGATCTGCCCACCGGGAAGAGGGGTTACAGTGCCATCACCATTAAAACGGATGCCTGCCCTTTGCCCAAAATACCAGTTATTGGCTTCGCCCTGGGCAAAAGCCAATGATGAGGCCAATAGAAATAGTATAAGTAAAATTCTCTTCATAGCCGTTAACGTAATAGGGAAAAGTGTCCTTTTATCAGCCTGCCATTGTCCAGCTCCAGTACAAACCAATAATCGGTTGCAGGTAGTTTTCTGTCATTATATACGCCATCCCATCCTTCGCTGGTGCCACCAAAGGCCGTTATGAGCTTACCGTAGCGGTCAAAAATAGTTACACGTGCCTTTGGCACAAGGTACAGGTACTTTACCTGCCAGTGCTCGTGTATGCCATCGCCATTGGGTGTAAAATACTTTGGATAGTTCAGGATAACCACATCCTTAGTCACCTCTTTGCAGTTGTTCCTGGCACGGATGTGTACTGTATATAAACCAGGCTCAAGTCCCATAAATATATTGCTGTCCTGGTAAATTGTTCCATCCAGCGAAAATTCATAATCTTCCGCATTGGGCAATACAATGGTAATGGAATTATCATGATCGGTAAAATCAACTACATTGGTAGTAAACACAATATCAGGTATTGGCAGTATGCTTATGGTAAACGACTTTATATCGTGCCCTATGCATCCGCCTACATTTTCCAGCCTTGCCCATATAGTTTCAGTTGTGTAGGGCACTGTATTTTGGTAATTAATGGGCAGCGGGTTTACTTCGTTTATTGCATCAGCTTCAGAGCGGTAGTACCTTACCGAAGTTGCAGTATTACCATCCTGTATAGCGGTGTTGTTTTGTGACAGGTCAAAAAGCTGTATGCCGTTATTGTTGGTATCGCATTGGGCAAGATCCGCCGGTTCGCCGGCATCCAGAAGTTCCACTACTTCAACATCAAAACTTGTAGTGGCAAAGCAGCCGGTGGCAACGTTCAGCATCCTTACATATATGGCTTGCGGATTAACTGTGTTCCTGAACGCCGCGGGTGAGGTTATTGCATTAATACCTGAAGCAGCATCGGCCGCCGATGTGTAATAGCTTAGGAGCATGCCTTGCTGGCTGCCCAAAAACATAGTCGCATGTACTGCCAGGTTAAATACAGACGATTGGTCATCTACACCATCATTATCACATTGCTCCCTTTTAAGCGGCAGGTTCTGCGGGTTATTAAAAACAGGTACAGGATTAACTTTTATTGTGAAGGTATGCGTTACAAAACAGCCTGTAGCTGTATTTGTCATTCGCATATAAATGGTTTGCGGGCTTACCAGGTTGGTATAAGCAGCAGGGGTGCCAATGGCATTAATTCCTGCTTGCGCAGCGCTCAAAGTTTCATAATAGGTTATTGTAACCCCTGTCTGGCCGCCTGTAAGAACCGCTTCATGCTGCGTGAGGTTAAAGGTAAACTTCTGATCTGGCACACCATCAGTATCGCACGAAACCATGTCAAGCGTATGCGACGGGATATGGAATACCGGCAGCTTGTTTACCTGAATATTGAATTCTTTATAATTAATACATCCTGTAGCAGTGTTTACCATACGCATGTATATAGTTTGAGGGTTGCTTATATTATGATAAGATGCAGGATTATCAATAGGGTTGCTTCCGGTTTGCGCATTTGTTAAATTTTTATAGTACGAAAGCTGCATTTCGGGCAGTCCGCCGGTTAGCATGGCAGCGTGTTGTGTAAGGTTAAAGGTGAAAGTATTATCATCGCTGCCATCAACATCACATTCTTCCAGATCCAGCGAAATGTTCTGCGGATTAAGGAACGGCGGCAGCATATTTGCCTTCACAAGGAAAGTATGTATCCTGTAACACCCGGTGGTATTGTTGGTAAGCCGCATGTAAATTGTTTGCGGACTTAAAGTATTTACGAAATTGGCAGGGTCTGCAATAGCGTTAACGCCGCCGTCAGCTTCAGAAAAGCTTGTGTGGTAGGTAAACGTCACGTTGCTCTGGCTGCCAATGAGCATGGCCTTGTGCTGAGTTAGGTTAAAGGTGAAGGAACCGTTGTTGCTGCCGTCTGTATCGCACGCTTCCATGTCCAGCACAATATTTGAGGGGTTATTGAACACAGGAAGGCTGTTTACCCGTATCTGGAAACTTCCGGTACTCAAACATCCGGTAACTGTATTTTCCATCCGCATGTAAATAGTCTGCGGGTTCGCGGTATTGGTATATGCAGTAGGCGTGGCAATAGCATTATTCCCTGTCTGTGCATTAGGTAAAGTTTTGTAATATGTTATTGTAACATCTGCCTGTGACCCAATAAACATTGCCGAGTGCTGTGTAAGGTCAAATGCAAAAAAGCCGTCATCGGTCCCGTCAGTATCACACTCGGCCAAGTCTGTTACAATGTTCTGGGGGTTGTTGAACACAGGCAGTAGGTTGGCCCGCACCTCAAAGCTCTGCGTGCTGAAACAGCCTGTCGTATTATCTTCCATCCGCATATATATGGTTTGTGGAGAAGAAGTGTTTATAAAAGCTGTGGTATTACTAATAGCATTAGCATCTCCAACAGCATCAGTAAGATTGAGGTGATAGGTTAGCGTTACATTCTGTACACCTTTCAGCATCGCGGCATGCTGCTCCAGGTTAAATATATTGATGCCGTCATTCGTGCCGTCGGTATCGCATTTAGCTAAATCGAGTGATATGTTCTGCGGATTGTTAAAAACCGGTACGGGGTTCACGTTCAGGATAAACGATGCAGTAGTGTAGCATGTAGTAGCGGTATCTGCAAGACGCATATAGATAGTTTGCGGATTTTCCGTATTATCATAGGCTTCAGGCATACTTATAGGATTTATACCGGCGTCGGCTTCTGCCTGGCTTAGGTGGTAGGTAATTACCGCATCTGGCTGAGTACCTATAAGCATGTCCCGGTGCTGCGTGAGGTTGAATGCTACCGAGCCATCGGCTACGCCGTCATTATCACACAAGGTTAAGTCCAGCAGGATGTTTTGCGGATTATTAAATATAGGTTCAGGCCTTACGTTTAGAGTAAAGCTGCCTGTACTGAAGCACCCTGTATCAGTATTGAGCAGGCGCATGTAAATAGTCTGTGGATTAGAAGTGTTGGTAAATGCTGTGTGTACAGCTATGGCATTATTACCGCCCTGTGCATCTGCCAAGCTTTCGTAATAGGTTATCTGCAGGTTGTCCTGTCCGGCAGTAAGCATTGCCGCATGCTGTGTAAGGTCAAACTGCATAAAGCCATCTTCTGTAGCGTCACTATCACACTTATAAAGGTCCAGCGATATGTTCTGTGGGTTATTGAAGTCCGGCAGCAAGTTTACGTTCAGCTCAAAAGTCTTAATGCTGAAACATCCGGTAACATTGTCGGTCATCCGCATGTAAATAGTCTGCGGGTTCTGAATGTTTATATAAGCATCAGGCACTTCAATAAAATCGCTTCCTTCTTCCGCATCTTCCTGAGACGTAAAGTAACTTACAGAAACATCCTGCGCATCAATAAACATGGCAGCATGCTGTGTAAGGTTAAAGGTATGGCTGCCGTCATTGCTGCCGTCAGTATCGCAGGTGGTAAGGTCAACATCAATATTTGGCGGGTTATTGAATACAGGAAGGCTGTTCACTTTCAGCTCAAAGCTTTCAATACTATAGCAGCCTGTTATGGTGTTTGTCATCCGCATGTATATGGTTTCCGGATTAGATGCATTTACATAAGGCGCTGTGGCATCTATTGGATTAGTGCCATTTGTTACATCATCAAGGTTATGATGAAACGTTAACTGCACGTTTTCCTGGCTGCCGATGAACATGGCAGCGTGTGTGGCAAGGTTAAACTGGTTTATTCCATCATCATTACCATCCGTGTCGCATACTTCAAAGTTTATAGGTATGTTGTCAGGATTATTAAAAACTGGTATGGGGTGAAAGCGTGCGGTACCAGTCCAGTGCAATGAAAAATCACTGGTGCCCACAGGCCGGTCTATCACAAGGTAATACACCTCGCCGGACTGTACCGTAAGCCAGTTTATGTAGTTATTGCCATGAGGGCCCGGGCCTTCGGCAATGTCAGCCTCTATGTCATTCATGCCGGTAATATTGCTTGTGGAGCCGGCCATTTCAGGGTTGGTGGTTGAGCAGCGTACGGCATGCCCTATACTGTCGCAGGCTACATTAGGGCCATAAAGGAAAAAGTCAAAATCAACCTCAATATCATTACTGGTGGGCAGCAGGTCAAAACCTAAAGTACCCCCATCCTTTATGGTTAGTTTAAGCCATATACTGTGGTTTTCGGCGCTGAAGCAATCGTTGGTGCCTATTAGTTCCTGCGTACCGGGCCCTTCTGCCGAAAGGCCTATGTAATCACCGTCACCGCATATAATAAGTGCTTCGGGGCAGTCATTTTGTGCGGATAAAGTAAGGGTACAGCAAAGGAATACCAATATGGCAGCGAAGTATTTCACGGCATAGCAATGTTAATTTTTCTATAAAATTAGAAAAAAACTTATCGCAACATCGAAAAATGCCCCTTTATTGTCCTGCCATCACTAAATTTTAACACAAACCAGTAATCGGTTGAAGGTAAAGGCTTTCCGTTGTAGGTGCCGTCCCAGCCTTCTACTCCGCGCAGGCGGTGTACAAGCTTGCCAAACCTGTTGAAGATGGTGATTTCTGCATCACCCCTAAACTGCAGGTAGGGTATGTGCCAGTAGTCGTTCTCGCCATCGCCGTTAGGGGTAAAAAATCTTGGATAGTCCAGCACAAATACATCTTTTGTGTATCGTGGGCCGCAGCCGTTAATGTCACGTATGTAAATTGTATATTCACCTGTATCAAGATCACTGAAAAAAGGCTCCTGTTGGTAATTAATCCCGTCAAGCGAATATTCATAAATGCCCGGGCCAACAGGTGTTATGGTAACCGAATTATTGTTTCCTGCAAAATCATTTACAGCAATGTCAGCATCTGTAGCGGGGCCCGAGGCTGTTACAGTGTAAGTTTTAGTGCCGGGACAGCCATTGGCGTTGGTAACAGTAACCGTATACGTACCGGGCTGGCTCACCGTAAGCGTCCTTGTAAGTACGGGCGGATTGGTGCTCCACGTGTAGGTTGAGTATATTCCCGGATCAAGCGTAATTGTCGTATTGGTACACAGGGTAAGGGTTTCATCCTGCAACGCATTTCCAAATGTGAATACCACCAGGTCAATTTCAGCTATCCCGTAGCAGTCGCTGCCATTATACACGCGTGCATAAACAGTTTGGTTATAAGCGGTGGTGTTGGTAAAAGTGGCCGGATTGGCTATTGGATTTTCAGTTGAAAGTGCGTGGGCAAAAGTGGCAAAGTACTGTAGCTGCAGCCCCGCAGGCAGGGCTTGCAATATGTCCTGCCCTGTACCGGTAAGGTCAAAGGTATGGAAACCGTCTTCATTACCGTCATCATCACAGGTTTCAAGCGGGGCAGGATTGGCAACCGTGTTGGCTGATGTAGCCAGTGTTACCGTGCTCACGCCATAGCAGCCAAACTGGTTCTGCACTCGGGCATATACCTGTTGGTTTGGTGTTGTATTGGCAAAAGCTGCAGTATTGGTTATAAAACCTGTGCCGTTGCCGCCTGCATTGGCAGCAGGCAGGGAGGTGTAATAGGTAACTGTGCTGTTAGGGTCAGTATTTACAAGCGCATCGGCAAGGGCCAGATTAAATATTGTGAGGCCGTCATTATTATCATCGCACTGCAACAGCGTCTGGGCTGAGGCAGGTATGGCAGGGACATATTCAATTACTATATCATCCTCTGCTGAACAGCCACCCGGAAGCTCTACTTCAACACTATATGTTCCGGGCGATGTTACTGTAAAAGTATTGTTTGCTGCTCCGGAAGATTGCTGCACGCCGCCTTTGTACCACGTATAATTTACAGCGCCGGGCGTAGTGGCATTAAGCGCCAGCGTTTCGCCGTTACAAAGAGCATTATTAGTAGCAATGAGCCTGTCCGGGCCAAGGTCGGTGCTCAGGTTAAAGCTTCCGCCCCCAAGGAATATTGCAGAGTCATACAACCCGTTACCCTGATCGGCCACTACAAGCTTTATATGGTAGGTTGTACCGGCTGTAACGTTTGCCTGAGCAGTAAGTATAACAGTTTGCCCATTAAAGTTTACAGGAGAATTGTCAGGGTTAAATCCGCCAAAATACTCTTCATTCGCTGCCGGGCAAACCCCCTCGCCCCTTACTGTATTTACTTTTACGGGTATATCTGTACCCGGCACTACTGCAAGGTTTTGATAAGGCCCTGTACTTCCTGCCTCTTTAAGCAGGAAAGCAAAGCCATCGGTATAATTACACTGATTAGGCGAATTTATACTGGTAAGGTACTGCTCTGATGCAAAAATATAATCGAAGCTGATGGTGTTGGTTACAGGTACAAAATCAAACTCCAGTATGGTAGCATTAATTGTACCTCCCACGCCAAGGGCAGCTTCAAGGTCATCATCGCCGCCCCAGCTGTTGTTGCCTTGGCTTAACAGCGATGTATTAGGCCCCGGAGCCGAGGCTGCAAAGCCCGTGCTGAGGACATTACCGTTGGCAAACGGAAAGCCCGAGCCATTGGCTGTAAAATGACCATAGCTCGGGCTTCCTGATCCGCCGGACCACCCGTTGATTGATATATTAGATACCTGGGCGCATGAACCGGCCACAAGCGCATCAACAAGCTGCTGGGAGGTGTAGGTATCATCAACCTGTATAACCTGTGCCGAAACACTGCTCATATACAGCGTTGTAAGTGTTATAAAAAGGTAAAGAAAACGTTTCTTCATAGCGGCTGCAAAGATACGCTACAAATCCCGTTTCTTTAAAATTCTGTACGACATTAACATAAAGAAAACGGTCCATGCAAGCGTAATAACAATTTCATACCAATGCACGCTGTAATCCTTTACAAATATGGGCCCCTGGCTCACCTGGTTCTCTATTGCCTGTACGGCTTCAAACCTGGTAAACGGCTCTTTTATAAGGTTGCTCATAGACTCCAGCGGAAGGAATGCCATAATCTTGTCGGGCATTTCACTTTTTTCAGGGAATATCTGGAATGCAAGCAACAGGTGGATTATCTTTTCAACGATAAACCACAGCACAAGGAAACCCAGTGCAAAGGCCGATCTTTTTACAAGTATGCCTATCATTAAACAGAAGGAGAAAAAAGCTGTAAGCTTAAGGAAAAAGGCACCTATATACTCAAGGTCGCTGAAAACGATAGAGGCTTCGGTATACGATGAGAAGCCGTAGCCCAGCATTAGCGACAACAGAAAGATAAATATGGTTGAAGTAAATGCAAACAGGATAACCGTAAGCACTTTCGATTTTATGAATTCTTCTTTGCTTATACCGTCTATCAGGTTCTGTTTCAGGGTGCCGTAGGTATATTCATTGGCCATCATAGATACAATTACCACAGCAAGGAAAATTTTACCCAAAGCTGCCATAAACGTATTGAAGTGCCAGATGTACGGGAAGTTGAAGATACCCTGGTCGGCCAGGCGGAATTCAACGCCAAATAATGTTATTTTTATAGAAGCCATTAAGGCGATGAAGGACAGGATGATAAAATAGCTTAAAATTAATATCCTGCTGGCGCGGTTTCTCCACAGTTTTTGGAGTTCTATGCTTAAAAGTCGTTTCATGATTGATTAGGATGATTGGTTAGAAGTTAACTGAAGGAACTGCTCTTCAAGGCTGTTGGTGCGTTTTACAAGGTGGTTAAGGCACACCCCGTAGCTGAACAGGTAGCGGTTAAGCTCACCGGACTCCAGCGGCTGGTTAGGGTAAGCCACCAGTTTGCCTTCGGTTATTTCAATTTTATCAATGGCCGGGTGCTGTTCCAGTACATTCCTAAGTGCATCATTGTCTTCGGCCTGAAGCTCAAAAAATCCTTCGTTTGATATCATTCCGTGCACGGTACCGTTGTACAGTACTACGCCTTTTTGCAGTACTACTACGTGGCTGCAAACTTTCTCCACTTCATCCAAAAGGTGCGAAGCCAAAAGTATGGTAGTGCCTGTAGCTGCAATTTCTTTTATAAGGTCGCGTATCTGGCGTATGCCTTGCGGGTCGAGCCCATTGGTAGGCTCATCAAGTATAAGTATCTCAGGGTCGTTAAGCAGTGCCGATGCTATGGCAAGGCGTTGTTTCATACCCAGTGAAAAGGTGCGGAACTTGCTGTCTTTCCTGTCCCAAAGCTTTACCAACTCCAGTTTTTCCTGTATCTTGGTATAAGGTGCACCTTTAATGTCGCATACCAGTTTCAGGTTTTGCTCCGCCGTCATGTAAGGGTAAAAGTTGGGGCGCTCTATAATAGCGCCCACTTTTTTAAGCGCGTCATGGGTATTCAGGTTGCCGCCGAACCAGCTGTAGCTGCCCGAAGTTTTGTTCACTACATTTAGCACTATGCCCAACGTTGTAGATTTTCCGCTGCCGTTGGGGCCAAGGATGCCGTACACATTGCCTTTCTTTATCTCGAAAGATGCATTTTTTACTGCATGTATTTTTCCGAACTTTTTATCAAGGTTCGTAATGGTTAAGATTGTGTCCACAATAATTGGTTTACTGGTTGTTATTGTTTAGACGAGCAAGGTGGGAGTTTGTTACTTGCCGTGAAATTTTATTTGTGGCTTTAATTGATTCCCCTCCTTCGGAGGGGTGCCCGTAGGGCGGGGTGGTAGACATGTATTAAACCACCCCGGCTTGCAGCCACCCCTCCAGGGGAGGGGAATTCAGAAGCAAACCAATTACCAAATCCCCGCATCCACAAATCCAATTCTTAAAGGTTATTCAGCTGGTTTGTTTTGTTGTCATCGCTAATAGTCCAAAAGAAGCCGATAAAGAAAAATCTGTCTGCCGGCTGGGTGATGGGCTGGCGTGCGAAAGTACCATCGGGCCCTGCATTGTTTGCATATGTATAGCCAAACACATTCTCACTGCCCATAACGTTAGAGATAGAGAAGTACAATATCTTTTGCTGCGTAATCAGGTAGGCCCAGCTAATGCTCAGGTTGTTGTAGCTTTTGGTCATGCCGTTCATAAACTCAGCCTCGTTAGGGTTATTGTACGGGCGTCCTGAGTTGAACGAGTAGGTAACGCCCACTTGCGATTTCCAGTCTTCAATCCAGTATTTTGTAACAATAGAAAAGTTATGCTTAGCTATGAACGACGGGGTTACCGACTCCCGATAATCTTTATAGTTCCTGCGGCTGTCAATGTAGGAGTAGGATATCCAGTAATCAGTATTCTTAAATGATTTGTTGTCCCTCCAGAACAGGTCGATACCCTTGGCAAAACCGCTGCCGTTGTTGTTGAAAACGGTATTGAACTGCGGTGCAGGGGTATCATACTTTACCAGGTTTTCATAATCCTTGTAGTAGGCCTCTGCCCTGAAAGTCTTACCTTCTGAATTATACATGTAGTTGAATATATAGTGCGCTGTTTTTTCGTGCTCAAAGTTCCTGAAATATTTCAGGTAGTCCTGGCGCGGTGTCTGGTAAAAATCACCATAGGCAAGTGAGAACTGGCCCTTATCTGCCACTTTATAGGCAAGTGATACCCGTGGTTCTACAGTGGTATTTCCTATTATGCCTGAATATGAACTGCGTACACCCACCTTTGCCGCAAAATTCTTTGAGAAGAAATAATCGGTTTCGGCATATAGCGCTGCTATTGAGTTGTTATACCCGCTTGTATAGCTAAAACCTGCCGGCTCATTATAATCCTCTTCAAAATCAGTTATAAAATAGTCGCCCCCAAAAGTGAGCTTAAGCCTGCTGGAAAAACTTTGCCTGAACTTCAATTTTATATGCGAACTATGCTCGCCGTTGTTCACTTTGTTGGCATTAAGCCCAATATCGTTATGGCTGTAGCCATAGCTTACACCGGCTGTCATATTAAGCCCGCTGCCTATAATGCCGCTGTAGGATGAGTTGAGGTAAAAGTTATCGTTGGTAATAGCTACACGTACCGGTGCAGGCTGGTTAATATCCTCCTGGTTTAGGTCGAACGTCGCGTGGTCAAACGCGGCGTAGAGCTTAAACAGCCCGCTCTCGTATTTGCGGCGGAAAACAGTTTCGCCCGACAGCGACTGGTACGGCTTGTTCCAGTCTACATTTTGAGGCACTATCCACTGGTAAGGCTGCAGGTTGATGTAAGACAAATTGAAGCTAAGGGAGTTACGGTCTTTCCATTTCTGTGTATTTCCTAACCCAAGGCCTACGGTCATTAATGCAATATCAGTCTGTTCCTGTACAGGCTCGTCAATAGTATTAAGC
>JAEWKB010000138.1 GCA_023386255.1 Bacteroidota bacterium | reverse complement strand
CTATAGACCCTACCGATCCTGAATATTTCAGGGCAACAGTAGATGGTGAATTAATACAATACAGCAGCTCTTTGGCAATATTGGCCGGTGACCAGTTAGTACTGCAGGGGCTCATAATAAGCCCTTTAAATAGAATAGATCTGAACTTAGGAGATGTAAGGACTCCCGGTACGTATGCAATAGTTTCCTCAGGGGGTATAACAGCAAAATATACCGAAGGGGAGGTAGAATATAATGCAACAGGCGGTAGCCTTGTTATAACAGCAAATGAAGGTGGTTACATGACCGGTACATTCTCGTTTACGGCAGAAGATGATGAAGGCAACACTGTACAGATAACACAGGGAGCATTTAATATAGATTTGCCTTAATGGACTAAAATATACAGAATCCGCCCGCAGGCGGATTTTTTTATGGCATAAAGATTGAAATATATGTTTCAGAAATTAAGTTATACTACCTGATTTTCAGTTGCTACAGCTGTTATATAAATTATAGTGCATGTAGCACACGTATATGTTTAATGACAAAATGACTTAACTTAGCTATGTCTCAACAAAAAATATTGAATATTGACAGTTTGTCACTTCAGGAACTGGATACTGATGCGGAACTTATTCCGCTAATGACTCCGGAAGATGAAGAAGAAATGAATAATGAAGAGCTCCCTGCGGAGCTCCCCATATTGCCGTTGCGCAACATGGTGCTTTTTCCTGGTGTGGTAATTCCTATTACTGCAGGACGTGATAAATCAATCCGCCTTATCAATGATGCCAATAACGGGAGCAAGATTATTGGTGTTGTTGCCCAAAAAGATGAAAATGTTGAAGAGCCGGGTGCAGCCGATGTACATACCGTAGGTACTGTTGCAAGGATACTACGTGTGCTTAAAATGCCCGACGGTAATACTACTGTCATCCTTCAGGGTAAAAAGCGCTTTGAAATTGACCAGGTAACTGCTGAAAACCCATACCTGAAAGCAACTATTAAGGAAGTACCTGAAACACGTCCTGATAAGAGTGATGTGGAGTTCACTACCATAATTGAATCTATTAAGGAACTTGCAATACAGATTATTAAAGAAAGCCCTAACATTCCAACAGAGGCTACCTTTGCCATCAAAAATATTGAGAGTGATTCGTTCCTGGTGAACTTTGTATCATCTAACATGAATCTTTCGGTAAAAGAAAAGCAGGACCTCCTTGCCAGCAATAACCTTAAGGACCGCGCACTTGAAACGCTTCGCTATATGAACCTGGAGCTGCAAAAGCTGGAATTGAAAAACGATATACAAAGCAAAGTACGTTTTGACCTTGACCAGCAGCAGCGCGAGTATTTCCTGCACCAGCAGATGAAAACAATACAGGAAGAGCTGGGCGGGGTGAATCATGATCAGGAGATTGAGGAAATGCGCCAGAAAGGGCGTGCCAAAAAGTGGAATGAAAAGGTAAGTGCGCAATTTGAGAAAGAACTTTCCAAGTTACAGCGAATGAACCCACAGGTAGCTGAATATGCTACACAGCGTAACTACCTTGAGCTTTTGCTTGACCTGCCGTGGAACGAATATAGCAAAGACAATTTCGACCTGAAACGTGCTGAAAGGATACTAAACCGGGACCATTTTGGCCTTGAAGATGTAAAGCGGCGCATTATAGAATATCTTGCGGTACTAAAACTTCGCAACGATATGAAATCGCCCATATTGTGCCTGTACGGGCCTCCGGGTGTGGGTAAAACATCCATAGGTAAATCGGTAGCTGAGGCATTGGGAAGGGAATACATTCGTATCTCGCTTGGCGGATTACGCGATGAAGCCGAAATACGCGGGCACAGGAAGACCTACATAGGTGCGATGCCGGGGCGCATTATTCAAAGTATAAAAAAAGCCGGTACAGCTAACCCTGTTTTTGTGCTTGATGAAATAGATAAGCTTACCAGCAGCAACCAGGGCGACCCGTCATCGGCGTTGTTGGAGGTGCTGGACCCTGAACAGAACTCTGAATTTTATGATAATTTCCTCGAGTTGGGCTTCGATCTGAGCAAAGTAATGTTTATTGCTACATCTAATAACCTTGGCAGTATACAGCCTGCATTGCGCGACAGGATGGAGATCATCAACATGACGGGTTACACCATTGAAGAAAAAATAGAAATTGCCAAAAAACACCTGCTACCAAAACAGCTTAAAGAGCATGGGTTAAGCAGCAAAGACCTGTCAGTTGGGCGTAAGCAGCTTGAAAAAATAGTTGTTGGTTACACTCGCGAATCGGGAGTGCGCGGACTGGAGAAGCAGATAGCCAAACTAGTGCGTGGCATTGCCAAATCTATTGCCATGGAGGAGGAATATAATGTGAAGGTAACCGATGAAGATGTAATTCGTATTCTTGGCGCACCTCGCATGGAACGCGATAAATATGAAAATAACGATGTGGCAGGTGTGGTTACCGGCCTTGCATGGACCAGCGTGGGGGGCGATATTCTTTTCATAGAGTCAATTCTTTCTAAAGGAAAAGGGCATATGAGCATGACTGGTAACCTTGGTACAGTTATGAAAGAATCTGCTACCATAGCACTTGAATATATAAAAGCCAATGCCGAACAGCTTGGTATCAGCCCTGAGGTGATAAGCAATTATAACGTTCACATACACGTTCCGGAAGGCGCTACGCCTAAAGACGGGCCAAGTGCGGGTGTGGCTATGCTTACATCACTTGTGTCTACCTTTACGCAAAAGCGGGTAAAGAAACACCTTGCCATGACGGGTGAGATTACACTTCGCGGACGTGTATTGCCGGTTGGTGGTATCAAAGAAAAAATACTGGCTGCCAAGCGCGCCAACATTAAGGAAATTATCCTTTGCCATGAGAACAGGCGCGATATTGAAGAAATAAAGCAGGAATACCTTGAAGGGCTTACCTTCCATTATGTACGGGAAATGAGCGAAGTAGTTAAACACGCCATCACCGATGAGAAGGTAAAGAATGCTAAGACATTATAATTAGAAATCCCGCTTTGGCGGGATTTTTATTTGTAAAAGAAGGCAATTCATCTCTCAATAAGTTTTGCGTCTGGTAATCTGAATGTCCGGATGTCAATTTGACAAATCCACAAATAAACAAATCAACCTTTAATATAAAAATAATATCTTCGCATCTGCGTTATTAAGGCAGCCACATTAATTTTACAATGTTTAAAAACCCGTTTATTTATCTCTTCTTATTTTGCACTACTTTGTCTTTTAGCCAGATAGGAGGTAAGTACACATACCAGTTCTTAAACCTTGTAACATCTCCGCGCCAGGCTGCCCTTGGCGGCAAGATAATCACCCTTTATGATTATGACGTTAACCAGGCCATTTACAATCCTGCAACCATAAATCCTGAGATGGACAACCACCTCTCAGTTAACTACGGAAGTTTATTTGGAGAAGTAAGCTATGGTACTGCAGCTTATGCCTACACCTATGACAGGCACGTGCAGACACTTCACATGGGTGTAAACTACGTAAACTACGGCACCTTTGAAGGCCGTGATGAAACAGGACTCTTAACCGGCGACTTTACAGGTAGCGAAATAGCCCTATCATTTGGCTATGCGATGAATATTCCGTGGACGGATATTTATGTAGGAGCCAATGCCAAGCTTATATCCTCTACGCTGGAAAGCTACAACTCCTTTGGGGGTGCGCTTGATATAGGCGCTATCTATATTGATGATGTGAATGACATTAACATAGCGCTTGCGGTACGGAACCTTGGTTCACAGTTTACTACCTATGCCGGCCAGTACGAACCATTACCTATGGAAATTATAGCCGGTATATCTCAGGAAGTAGAGAATGTGCCTATACGCTGGCACCTTACCCTGGAAAACCTTCAGCAGTGGAATATTTCGTTTTCTAACCCTAACAGGGCAGAACAGGATATAGAAGGCGGAACTACCGAAGAAAAAGTTTCTTTTTTTAATAATGCCCTGCGCCACGTGATAGTTGGGGCAGAGCTGTTTCCGGGAAAAAGTTTTAACTTGCGTGTAGGGTATAATTTCAGGAAAGGCGAGGAGCTAAGGATTGTTGACAGGCGAAATTTTTCAGGAATATCGGCAGGGCTTAGCTTAAGGTTCAACACGATTAGGTTTGACTATTCGTATTCAAGATATACACTGGCAGGCAACACCAGCCTTTTCGGTTTAATGATAAATCTTCAATAGTTTGGATAAAAAAATTACCATAGCCATAGACGGCTTTTCTTCAACAGGCAAAAGTACACTGGCCAAACAGCTGGCGCGCCACCTGGGCTACGTTTATGTAGATACCGGGGCCATGTACCGCGCCGTTACCTATTATGCCATGCAGCAGGGGCTTATTGACAAAGAGCATTTTGATAAAGATGCCCTTATAGCCAAACTGCCGGAAGTAAGCCTGCAGTTCCTTTTTAATCCTGATCTGGGCTATGCTGAGATATATCTTAACGAGGTGAATGTAGAAAACGCGATACGCACTCTTGAAGTATCTAACTTTGTGAGCCGAATAGCAGAGGTTTCGGAAGTGCGTGCCAAACTCGTAGAGCAGCAAAAACATATGGGCGACCATAAGGCAATAGTGATGGACGGGCGCGATATAGGCACCGTGGTTTTTCCTGATGCCGAACTAAAGCTGTTTATGACTGCCAGCCCCGAAACACGAGCCCACCGCCGCTATGATGAGCTTACGGCAAAAGGCCAGCAGGTAACTTATGATGAGGTATTGAAGAATGTGGAGGAGCGTGATTATATTGACTCGCACCGCCAGGACAGCCCACTGGTAAAGGCTGATGACGCTATTGAAATTGATAACTCCCACCTTACGATAGAAGAGCAATTCGAAAAAGTACTGGCGCTGGCAAAACAGGCTGCACAACTTTAACGTTATAGTTTTTTTGTATATCCTTTTTTTATTAATAGTTTTACGACCGTTAATAAAATGTTAATCCGATAATTTTATGGGAATAAAGAATCGTCTGGTGGTAATGAGTTTCCTCCAGTTTTTTGTGTGGGGTGCATGGCTTATCACTATAGCTAACTACTGGTTCGGCACAAAACAATGGGACGGTACGCAGTTTGGCCTTGTTTTCAGCACTATGGGTTTTGCCTCTATATTTATGCCAACCCTAACCGGTATAATAGCTGACAGGTGGATTAATGCCGAAAAGCTGTATGGTACGCTTCATATACTTTATGCTGTAGTGTTGTTTTCCCTGCCAATGGTACAGGACCCCACGACATTTATATATGTAATGTTCCTGGCAATGTGCTGCTACATGCCAACAATTGCTTTAAGTAATTCAGTATCATACACAGCTTTAAAAAATAACGGTAATGATGTAGTGAAAGATTTTCCGCCCATACGCGTATGGGGTACCATAGGCTTTATTGCTGCCATGTGGATAACTAACCTTACCGGCAACAAAGCCAGCGACTACCAATTTTATATAGCAGGTATTGCAGCTGTAGCTTTAGGCTTATATTCATTTACATTACCAAAGTGCCCGCCACAAAACACAAAGGCTAATGCGTCATTTCTGGAAAAGATGGGCCTTGAGGCATTCAAGCTCTTTGGAACATATAAAATTGCGTTGTTCTTTATTTTCTCAATGTTCCTTGGAGGCGCGTTGCAGCTTACCAATGCTTACGGCGATGTTTTCCTTAGCGAATTTGAGAACTTTCCTAAATATGCCGACTCTTTTGTGGTGAAGTATTCAACTATAATAATGTCGATTTCACAAATGTCAGAAACCTTGTTTATCCTTGCCATACCTTTCTTCCTTAAGCGATTTGGTATTAAGCAGGTAATGCTAATAAGCATGTTTGCATGGGTGCTAAGGTTTGGGCTGTTTGCGTATGGAGATCCTGTAACCGGGCTGTGGATGATCATCCTGTCATGTATTGTGTATGGT
>JAEWKB010000089.1 GCA_023386255.1 Bacteroidota bacterium | reverse complement strand
GCCCTAAATGGTTAAGTCTATTTCTTCTTTGATATATTCACCTTTTTCCGCCATGTGTGACATCAGCAGGATAACTTTTCCTAACAGGTACAATGCTAAAAACGCTGGTATTTCAGTAAACAGTATGGCAAGGTCTATATACACCATAGTGCCCATGGTGCAGAACAGCAGGTATTTGCTTTTAGCAAAAATGATTATAGTAGCACCCGCCTTACGCAGCTCATCGCCCTGTGTATGATAAAACAGGTTACCTTTTTTAATTTGGTGAAGGCATTTATGAAGCTTCTTCAGACCGAAGGTTAAATACAGCAACAACCCTGAATGGGTAATACAAAAGGCTGCCCCAAACCATTCATTATTCCTGTAAGGCGTACCTTTAGTAATGGGAGTAAAATAATCACTGAAAAATTCTTTAACTATTTCAGGGCCATCAACAGAGAAAAAGAACACTGCAAATACAAGTTGGTATATCGCCTCTATGGCAGTATATACTATAGCTACCCGTAACGCCAGTAGTATGATATTTAAATGATGTTTCATGGTGTTATACAGTTAAGTCGTTTTCTTCTTTCATGTTTTTTGCCGCCAGGAACACTTCGCTCAGTACCATAAAAAAGATGCCCATGGCAACGGTAAACAGGAAAGAGTCGAACGAAAAGCTAAAATCAATAGTAATTCCGGAGCCATTTATTGTATCATATAAAAAAGCAGGAACCGCAGCTATAGCAGCGCCAATTATTAATGCCTTACCTATCTGGTCAAAATTTTTGATAACGGCATCATCAAAAAACTTTCGTTTTGAAAAAAGGTCCAGTACCTTCCGGAACAGGTAGAGCGCGTATAAAAAGAAAATGAGGCCTATAATAGTAAGGAAGATCAGGATGAGTACTTCGGCACTCGCGTCTTCGGCAATTTTGCCGTCAATTTTAAAAGGGACAGTGCCCGGCATAACCAGGAGCATTATATAAGCCGGAATTACAAAAATCAGCGCGATCATCGAGATGATGAAGGCGAAGTGTGCAATTGCTTTTAAAACAGATAAACGTCTCATAGTTGTTTGATTTAGTTCAGGCAAATATAATAAAATTATTGAAAAACAATAATTATTATCTAAATTTCAATATTTAATTATTGTTGATGCTAATTTCTATTTTATGTACTTTTGAACAATGCAGCAATTACCAAAGGCCTTAAAGGATAAACTTCAGGCGCGTGAGCAGACAAACTCATTGCGGCAGCTTCATCCTCAAAACAAATTGGCTGATTTTTCTTCCAATGATTACTTAGGCTTTTCCCGTTCCGCGCCACTCTTTGAGGCGGCACATGAGTATCTTAGGAACAATAACATAACTACGAATGGGGCAACAGGCTCCAGGCTGATTTCCGGCAATCATGCTTTATATGCTGAAGCTGAAGATTTCATTGCTGATTTTCATATTGTAGAAAGCGCCCTTATCTTCAACTCCGGGTATGATGCCAATGTGGGTTTGTTCTCATCTGTCCCGCAAAAAGGTGATGTAGTGCTGTACGATGAATACATTCATGCCTCAATACGCGAAGGCTTGCGCCTATCTAACGCCTCAGCATATAAATTCCCGCACAATGACATAAACGCGCTTAAAACGCTTCTAAAGCGCTATAGTGGGCAAGGCAACAGTAGGGAAATATATGTGGTTACCGAGTCGGTTTTCTCTATGGACGGCGACAGCCCTGATCTTGCCGCCATGGCTGCGCTTTGTGAAGAGCATAACGCGCGGATGGTAGTAGATGAGGCACATGCAGTAGGTGTTACAGGCAGCGGCCGGGGAATGGTACAGGAGCTTAGTCTTCAGGATAAAGTATTTGCACAGGTAGTAACGTTTGGCAAAGCAATGGGCTGCCATGGTGCCGCGGTATTGGGTTCTGCCCAGCTAAAGCAATACCTGGTAAATTTTGCCCGCAGTTTTATCTATACTACAGGTTTGCCGCCGCATTCGGTTGCAGCAATACTTGCAGCATATAAGCATATTGAAGCCTCTGCCAAAGCGCAGGAAAACTTAAAAAGGAATATTTATTTTTTTAAGGAAGAGATTGAAAGGCTACATCTTGGTTGCTTTATCAACAGCAACTCTGCCATACATTGTGCCTTAGTACCGGGTAATGAAAAAGCAAAATGTATAGCTTTAGCCCTGCAGCGAGAGGGTTTTGATGTAAAAGCTATCCTTTCACCTACAGTGCCGGCAGGGCAGGAGCGGCTTCGGTTTTGCCTGCACAGCTACAATAGAACAGAAGAAATGACTACTGTGCTGGAGTCTCTCCACCGGCTTCTTCATCAGTAACTTTCCGCCTTCGCTTACGCCGCTTAAACCAGTTGCTGTCTTCCTCACCAAACAGGTAGGCATAAGGCTGGGTATCGGGACTCAGCTCAAATAGTTTCTTTAATATGGCAATAGTAGGTATTATAAGTATCATGCCCACAACACCCCATATGGCACCGCCTATCAGCAACCCTATAAAAGTAACAAGGGCATTAAGGTTAACATTGCCACCTGTAATTTTAGG